>NZ_JBHVPD010000094.1:0-44090 GCF_042887525.1 Kitasatospora sp. NPDC057936 | reverse complement strand
CGGACGACGGTCGCCTCGCGCTCCAGCACCCGGACGCCGTGGGCGGCCAGGATCCGGGTGACTTCCCCGGGGCCGCCGGCGTCGTAGTCGTGGTTACCGAGGACCGCGATCACCGGGACCGCCAGGCCGGCCACCTCCTCCCCCACGACCGTGGCCTCCTCAGGCCTCCCGTGCCGGGTCAAGTCCCCTGCCAACAGGAGCAGATCGGCCCGCTCCCCCAGCGTGGCGAAGGCCGGGCGCAGCAGGCCGCGGCTGTCCGGGCCGAGGTGGATGTCCCCGACGGCGGCGACCCGGATCACAGGAGGTCCTCCTCGCCCACCGGGGGGCTGCCGTCGGCCAGGGCGATGTCGGTGTGCACCACCAGGCCCGCCAGGGCCTCGGTGACGATGCGTTCGACGGCCGCTCTACGCTGCTCGGTCGGCACGGTGCCACGAACGGTGATGCGGGCGCCGTGGAGTTCGATCCGCAGGCCGAGTTCGCCGACCTCGTCGTCGGCGAGGCGGTCGCACAGGTGGGCGAGCCGGTACTCGGTGTCGTCGGTCGTCATCGGTCCGTCTCCTCGGATCCGTCGGGCCCGATCACCTGGAGCCGCTCCAGGAGGTACAGGAAGGCGTCCGGCATCGGCTTTCCGCTCCGCTCGGCGCGCACCCGGCCCCAGTCGACCTTCTCCCGCAGCGGCCGGACCACCGCCAGCACCGCCCCGAAGTCACAGTGGTGCTCGGAGAAGGCCGCCAGCAGGCTGCCGACCATGTCGGTGGCGGCGAGCACCGGCATGTGCACCGAGTCGACCGGCAGCACCTCGGCGCGGTCCAGCAGTTCCGAGGTGACCGGCCGTTTGGCGAGTTCGAGGATCAGGTCGACGTCCTGACCGAGGCAGCGGGCCTTGATCAGCCAGTCCTCCGGCGGCAGGAACACCTGGAGTCCGGCCTCGCGCAGCGTACGGGTCACGGCGGCGGCGTCCTCCCTGCGGATGCAGAAGTCGGCATCGTGCTGGAGCCGCACGGTCGCGCCGTGCGCGTAGGCGGCAACCCCGCCCGCGAGCGCGAACGGGTGCTCCTTGGCCTTCAGTAGCGAGCCGATCCGCTTGGCCGCCTCCAGGATCGCCTGAGCCCGGTCGGGCGGGAGTCCCCCGGCCTGGTCCGGGGACGGCCAGTCGTCTGTCCCCGGGCCCGCCGGCACGCCCGGTCCGAGACGTTCGATTCGCTGGTCCACTGGACCTCCCCGGGCCGTCGCGTTCCTCCCGGCCGGGCCGTCCGGCCGGAACGTGCCCCGGCGGGTACCCCACTGGCCCGTGCTCATGCCACGCAATCCCCAATGTCTCCCAGCGACCGTGCGGACGGCAGACGGCGGACGGCGGACGGGCGAGCAGTTCGGCGGCGTCGCGGTGGACCTCGGTAGCGCCGCGCAACGGAGCCCGTGGGCTCGCGAACCGCGGCTGCCGGGTGATGCTCACCGGCCGGAACGAGCTCGCACCGAAACGGGCCGACCGGCGGCTGCGCGGCCAGAACGGTCAGGCGCCCCGATCGACCGGACGGCAATCGGGGCCCGGGTGATGCCCACCGGTGTGGCCCGCGGGCTTCGCAGGGGCCGTGTGGGCCCGGAACACCGGATGTTCGGGGTCTGCCGGTGTGTGGTCGGGCTGGAGCACCCGAATATTGGCCGGTTTGTCGAGTTCCAGAACAAGAACGGTGTCCATCCGGCCAGCCTGGCCGTCGGCCCCTGGCGGCGCACACCCACGGCGGCGTTCGGAGCAGACGAAGGGGCTTGGCGGTGTGGGTGAGGGAGCTGGTACCCGTGGGCCACCGCTGCCATCGTGGTGCCGCCCTCGCCGAGGGCTGCTGCATCGCGCTCGTCCCGCATGCTGCCGTACTACGGCGGCATGACACAGCACGTGCATGGCCCAGCCATGCCGTCGCCACGGCGTGTTTCGCTGCCCCGAAGCAGGGCAGCCGCTTCACCGGGAACCGACTCCGCCGGGCACGGGCACACAATCGTGCTTGAGCGCACCCGCCGCTACGACGCCACCGACGTCGCCTCGTCCTGCCCGCGTACCACCCGACGGGGACGCCAGTGTCGTCCGGAGACTTCAACAGCTGGCAGGCGGGCATCCACCCGTTCACCACCTGGCCGGACGGCATACGCGCGGTGACCGTGGCAATGCCCCCGCCGGGGGCCGCATTGCCTTCCGCTATCTCGCCCACGGCGGCCACTGGTTCGACGACCCCGACGGGGCCAACGGCTGACAGCACAACTGACCGGCCCTCACACACCAACGACAGGAACGGACACGTCATGACGGACATCTGGGGCTACAGCGCCTCCTCGCAGTACACGCCCGGCACAGACCTGAACGGCTACAAGGTCGAGGCCACCGACGGAACCGTCGGCAAGGTCGACGACGCAACCGACGAGGTCGACGCCGCCTACATCGTCGTCAACTGCCGGCCGTGGTTGATAGGCAAGCACGTGATGCTGCCTGCCGGCACCGTCACCCGCGTGGACCACGAGAACGAGACGATCCACGTGGGCCGCACCAAGGACCAGATCAAGGAGGCCCCCGAGTACAACCCCGACATCCACAGGAACGACGCCGGCTACCGGACCACGCTCGGCAGCTACTACGGCAATCTCCCGCGCTGAACCGGCAGGTACGGGCCCGGGCCGCACGGGGGGCGGCTCGGGCCCGCACCGCGCTGCCCGGTGAGCGTCTCGACGAGGACGTCATCGACTACCTGCGCGCCGGGCACGACGCAGGGATGCTCATCCCCGACTCCGCCCGCCCCGACCTGCGCAGTGTGCGCGTCGCCGTCCAGGGCGGCACCGCGTGAGGCGATCAGTCGGCGGCGCGCAGGCGGGCGAGAACCGTGTCGACATCGAGGTGGTCGGCCTCCGATCCTGCCGGCACCAGCGTGAACGAGTCCGCGAGGAAGCCGGTCACGGCGTCCTGCGGGGCGCTGACCACCGCCTGGCCGTCCGAGCCCTTCAGGGTGATGAGGACTTCGCCGGCGCACCCGGGCCTGACCTTGACGTCTCCGTCGCCAACTGGGACGTGGCGGCCCTCGTTCAGCAGGTCGCGGCCGAAGTACCAGCACAGCCCCGTCCCGTTCGCGCAGCCGAAGGGAGCCGACGGGAACACGAGGCAGGCCGCGTAGGGAAGCGTGGCGTCGAAGCGGAGCTCGGCGTCGACCAGGACGTCGGGCAGCAGGCTTTCGGGAAACGTGACGGGCAGGGGGCGGACAGCGGACTTCTGCAAATCCGATCACCTTCCTGGTGGGCACCGAGCCGGACAGGCCGGTGCGTGCCAGCAGCGCCTACCCCAGCGTCCACTCGCCAGTCGGCAAGCCCGATATCTGCACAACTCCCCCTCCTTCAAGGCATGTTGGCCGCACGAAAGGCGGGCCGGCCCGGCTTGAGGTGCCCGCGCGTCTGCATCGGCGGCCTGACGCTCGGGGGCCGCCGACCGCCGGTGACGGTGAGCACTCGTCAGGCAGGTCGCGCAGGAACGGCCGTCGAGTGGATCGCACTCGTCGTCGGCTGCTGACATGCTCAGCTGATCGCACCTCGTGTACGGAGGGATTCCGCTGATGCTTGTGCTGTCCGTGCTGGAACGGCGTTCGGGCTGGTTGTGGTGAGGGGCTGGGTGATCGGGGCTGTCGGCGGGCCGGGTGGGCCACTGCGGTTGCTGGTGGCCCTCGTCGACGGTCGGCGGCTGGTGACCGGGGAGCTTTCCGAGCGGGAGCGGGCCGAGCTTTGGGCGCAGGTCGTCGGGCGGTTTCGGGAGCCGCATGCGGTCCGGTCGGTGGTGTGGTGGCTGCACCCGGTCCTTGCCGTCGTCGTCGAACTGGAGGCCGACCGAGTAGTGCGAACCGCCCTACCCGCAGCGGAAAGCTGAACGCCCCCTCCTCACATGGGAGCCGCGATGCCCGCGAAGTCGCAGGGGCGCTCACCTGCTCGGAACGGGACTCGCAACCGCACCGATTCCCCGGCGGGCGGTGAGGCGGGCGAGGCCGTCGCCCACATCGGTCAGCGACTGACCGTGGCCGGACACGGGGCGCCGCCCGCCGGCGCCAGCTCAGCCGTTCCAAAGCGGAGGCGCCGCTCGTGTGCAGGATGCCGCGTCCGGGGCAGACGCGGCCCATGGTGAGAATCGGATACACGATGATGACCGAGCAGCGCGGTCCGCGAGATCTGGTCGCGGACGTGGTGCGCGCGGAGCGGGCCGGCTTCGATTTCTCGGTGATCTCGGACCACTCCTTTCCCTGGCTGGACGAGCAGGGCCACGCCCCGTACGCCTGGGCGGTACTCGGCGCCGCCGCGCAGGCCACCTCCCGCATACCGCTGATGACCTACGTCACCTGCCCGACCTTCCGCTACCACCCCGTGGTGGTCGCGCAGAAGGCCGCCACGGTGCAGCTGCTCTCCGACGGCCGTTTCCGGCTCGGTCTGGGCAGCGGCGAGAACCTCAACGAGCACGTGGTCGGCCATGGCTGGCCCGCGGTGGCGGTGCGCCAGGCGATGCTCGACGAGGCCGTGCAGATCATCCGGGAGCTGTTCGCGGGTGGCTACGTCACCCGTCACGGCCGGTACTTCGACGTCGAGGGCGCCCGGTTGTGGGACCGTCCCGACCGGCCGCCACCCATCGGGATCGCCGTCTCGGGGCCGGACTCCTGCGAACTGGCGGGCCGGCTCGCGGACCTGGTGATCGCCGTGGAGCCCGACCCGGCCCTGGTCGCGGGCTTCGCGCAGCACGGCGGGGCCGGGAAACCGGCGGTGGGCCAGCTGCCGGTGTGCTGGGACACCGATCGGGACGCCGCCGTGCGACGGGCCCACGAGCAGTTCCGCTGGTTCGGCGGAGGCTGGAAGGTCAACGCCGAACTGCCCGGGACCGCGGGCTTCGCCGCCGCGAGTCGCTTCGTCCGCCCCAGCGACGTCGCCGAGGCCATCCCCTGCGGTGACCGGGTCGACGACTTCGTCGAAGCGATCCGGCCGTTCGCCGACGCCGGGTTCGGCGAGGTCGCCCTCGTCCAGGTCGGCGGTGACAGCCAGCCGGCCTTCCTCGACTGGGCCGAGAGCACCCTGCTGCCCGCCCTGCGAGCAGCGTTGTGAACCGCGCCCGACCCGGCGGGCGGTGCTGCTCCGCCACCGGCCGCGGCAGGAGCGTCGGCGGCCTTGGGGGCCCCTCCCGCCGGGTTCGGTTCACCCGATCGCCGACGCGCCACCAGGCGGTGGCCCGCAGGGCCGCCGTCGGGCCGGCCCGCCCGGCGGCGGGCTGACTCCCGCAGACGTAGGTTGCGGGCATGACCAGTGACGAGACGACGGTCCCGGCCGTGGGGGTGCGCCCGCTGGACGAGGTGTTCGACGCGATCGAGGCGGCGAACCGTCGCCCGCAGCCGTGGACCGGGTTCGACCACGCAGTCCTGGGGGCCTATCGGTGGGCCGCCGGCGCCCAGGTCGCGGCACCGGTCACGGCCGCCGCCGCACTCGGTGCCGCCGGGCCGTGTCGGGCGCAGTTGCTGGCCGAGTGCCAGGCCGCCGCGGTCCGCCTGCACGAGGCCCATGCCGCAGGTACGGACAGCGCGGGCGCCCTGGGCGCCTACCAGGCGCTGGCGTGGCTGTGCGGCCACCACGACGACCGTCCCTGACCGCCATCGCTCCCGGAAAGATGCCGACATCGTGCCCAGCCCGAACACACCACCCCAGTGGAGGAGCCCGCGCTCCCGACCTGACCCTCCGGTGGCCTTCGGGTCCGACCGCGTGGAGGACGCCAGCCGGCGCTTCCTCCTCTACGGGGTCCTGCCGCTGTGGTTCGCCCCGGCCGTCGCGGACCGATCGAGCAGCACATCCACAGCTTCCTCGAAGTCCTCCCGCTCACCGCCGTGGCCTTCACGGCCTGCCTGCACTGGGACCAGGTCCGTTCCCTCCTGCGCGGCGGCGACTCCCACCACAGCTGGCGTCTGTACCCCAAGTCCCGCCCGTTGTCCGCCGGCTATCTGGCCGGATTCACGGCAGCGGTCACCGCGTTCATCGCCCTGCCCTACGGCGAGGAACTCCTGCGCTGCGCACGCGCCCAGAGCCGCCGCAGCAAGAATCGCCCGTAACCGGAGGAGGATCCGTTGACGACGAATAAGGGCGCGCCGGGCCGGGACGAGACACCTGAGGAGCGGGCCGACCGCCTGTGGACCGACATGCTCCAGGAAGTGCGTGTCTGCCAGACCGGCGCACAGATCCTCTTCGGCTTCCTCATCGGCGTCGCCTTCACCCCCCGCTTCGTCACCCTGCCCGACTTCGACAAGAACCTCTACACCGCCACCGTCGTCCTCGGCGCCCTCGCCACCGGCGCCCTCATAGCCCCCGTGGCCTTCCACCGCCTCCTCGCCGGCCACGACATGAAACCCGAACTCATCCACGTCGCCGGCCACCTCATCGCCACCGGACTCATCACCCTCGCCCTGACCATCGCCGCCGCCCTGCTCCTCCTGCTGCGCACCGCGACCGGCAACCCGGCCGCTGCGTGGATCATCAGCGCCTCCGTCCTGGCGTGGTTCACCACCACCTGGCTCGTCCTGCCCCAGATCGTGCTGCGGCGTACAGCCGCACGCCAGGCCACCACAGGCGAGAACGGGGAGGCGGGCGGCGGCCGGCCCCCGCGATGACGGCCCGTGCTTTCGGGCAGGCAGTCCAGGACGGGAGGCCCGGCGGTCATCGTGCTGAGCGCCGCCGGATCGGGGCCGAACGGCCGTCGAGCACGCTGCGTTCCGTTGCGACCGGGCAAACGGTGACGTCGCGCAGGACGATGCAGGGCCGGTGCAGCGGGTACGCGCGGGTCCGCTTGATCGCGGCTGCGGCAACCTCCTGGTGTTGAGGTCGATCTCGCCGGTGAAATAGCAGACGGCGGTAAGGCCGATCCGGGCATGCCCTTCGGAGAAGGGCGAACCGCGCCAAGGCTTCCCGCGATCCTGCAGGAGCACCTTCACGCTGCTAGGGCAGGGGGGTGCCGCCGGTGGCGTTGAGGATCTCGCCGGTGATGTAGGACGCTTCGGGCGAGGCGAGGAACACGAAGGCGGGGGCCATCTCGGCAGGCTGGGCGGGGCGGCCGAGAGGGGACTGCTCGCCGAAGTGCGCGACCTTCTCCTTGTCCATGGTCGCGGGGATCAGCGGAGTCCACACGGGACCCGGTGCCACCGCGTTGACCCGGATCCCCTCGGGTGCGAGCTGTTGGGCCAGACCTTGGGTGAACGCGACGATCGCCGCCTTCGTCATGGCGTAGTCCAGCAGGTGCGGACTCGGCTTGTACGCCTGCACCGAGGCGGTGTTGATGATCGCCGCTCCTGGGCGCAGGTGGGGCAGGGCCGCCTTGGTGAGCCAGAACATGCCGTGCAGATTGGTGCGCATGACCCGGTCGAACTGGCCGGTGGTGATCGCGGTGAGCCCATCGGGCTGGGACATCTGGTAGGCAGCGTTGTTGACGAGGATGTCCACGCCACCGAGCTCGGTGAGGCACCGGTCGGGCAGGCGGGTGCAGAAGTCCTCGTCCCGCAGGTCTCCGGCGACGGGCAGGGCGCGCCGGCCGACCTGGGTGATCAGGGCTGCTGTGGTGTCGGCGTCGGCCTGCTCCTCCGGCAGGGGGGCCGCGCTGCCCCGCTCGTGACCGACCAGTGTAGATGGCTGCCTGCGGTCTGGGGCATGACCCGCATCACGCCTGCCCGAGCGGGCACCGGGGCCGGACCGGTGTGCGGGCCGGCCCCAGTCGTCGAGGCGCCTACCGCGACGTGCTCAGAACTACTTGCCGCGGCCGGTGACGAAGTCGCGCGCCCGGTCGACCAGCCCGACACCGGGGGCAAGCAGCTTGCTGGCCATCGGGGAGTCGGGGGCGGCGGGGTGCGGGCGGGTCGGGGCCATGGACTTGGCCCGGCGGATCTTGTCTCCGAGGTCGTTCAGCTGCTCGGGCGTACAGGCTCGGCGCAGCATCGGGAAGAGGTTGTTCTCCTCGTCCTGGACGTGGCCGGCGACCTCGTCCATGAGCCGCTGGAGCAGCGGGCTCATCTGCGGGTCGTCCGTTCTCGTGTTCTCCAGCTGCTTGAGGATCTCCTCGACCCGGCCGTGGTCGGCGATCTCCTTGTCCGCGAGCTTGTCGCCGCCCTGGACGTGCTCGCGCACCGCCGGGTAGAGGTACTGCTCCTCAGCCACCGAGTGGCGCACCAGCTCGATGGTGACCTCGTCGACCGCGTCGCGCAGCTGCTGGCCGCCGCTGGTCATGGCCTGGATCCTGGCGAACATCTCCTCCACCTCGCGGTGGTCGGTCATCAGTTCGTGGATTGCGTTTCCGCCGTGTCCCATTGTCGCCTCCACATAGGTTGCGGACGGGTGTGTCCCGCCCAGCCAGAAGGGGTCCCCGCAGACCGGGGTCGGGCTCCGGGACCGTGATCAGTCCTGGACGACCTGGTAGATGCCATAGATGACACCGGGTACGTGGCCGCAGAGCTGGAGCAGGAAGGCCCACAGCACCTTCATGCTCGGGCCGTCCTTGATGAGCACCGCCAGCCACGGCAGGACCAGGCACAGCAACACGAGCAGTACCTTCACCATGATCGCTCCTCGATCCTCGGGATTTCCGGTCGCCGGGATCAGTTCGGGCTGGTCCGGGCCACCGCCAAGCGATGCCAGCCGCTCTGCGGTGCTCGACATCCCTGCCTCGGCTGCCCGCCCGCACGCTGGGCAAACCCCTCGCTCCAACAAGACCCGGTTGAGGCCGATGGAGCGCCGGCGGCGGAGCAGGACGAAAGCAGTTACCGAGTGCGTCGGGTCGCGGAACGCGGGTACACGCTCGGGCGCGGCGCCCCTCGCTCGATCGCCGGGCACGTCCTGGGGCGCGGACACTGTCGAAAAGGAGCCTCCCATGCTCGCCCTTGTCCTGGTCCTACTGCTCGCACTGATCCTCGGCGGTCTCGGATTCGCCATCCACGTGCTGTGGTGGGTGGCGCTGGTGGTCTTGGCGCTGTGGCTGCTCGGGTTCGTCTTCCGCGGCGCTGCAGAGGGTGGACGCAGCCGCTGGTACCGCTGGTAGTAGCGGCAGGCCTCACCCGGGCCCGCCGTCGGAGCCGAAGGAGCCAACGGTCCGAGACGACGGAAGGAAGTGCCCGAGGTGAGCGTGTTCCTGGCGCTAACGGTGATCACCATTGTCCTCATCGTCCTGGGGCACTGGTGGGCGTTGTCGTCCACGGAATGCTGTACCTGCTGTTCATCGGCATCGTGGTGTTCGTGGCCGGCGTGACCGATCTCGCGCTCGCCGCCTCCTGGCGGTGCCCTATCCATTGACCGCCCGCCCGGCCCAGGTGGAGCAGTCCGGCAGGGCCGTCCGCCGCATCCGAGAGGCCTGCGAACGCGTCGCGCCCTACGTTCGGGGTACACGATCCGGCACCCCACAGAGGAGGAATCATGCCTGCGGGTTCGAGCAAGCCCACAGCGGTTTGCGCGAGCTTCGCGGTCGGGCCCGCAGCGGTACGCAGCGCGGCGAAGAGCCCGGCGCTGATCGGTCCACGCGGGCCGGGCAGAGCCGGCGCCGTACTCTCGGAGGCCCGCCCTGCGGCAGTACGGCTCGACGCAGTCATGTCCGCTCCTGGTGAGCGGAGTGCAGCTCCAGGACGCAGCACTTCGGCCCGCCGCCCGCTTTCAGCAGCTCGGGCAGACGCACCCCGATGGGGACGAAGCCGTCCGCGTGCAGCTGCGCCGCGAGGTCAGGGGCGGCGGCGGTCAGCAGGACATGGCGGCCGTCGCTGATCGCGTTGAGGCCGAGCACGGAGGCGTCCTCGTCGGTGGCCAGGATCGCCCGAGGGAAGAGCGCGTGCAGGGTGCGGTTGCTTTCGGGGGTGAAGGCCGCCGGGTAGTACATGATCTGGTCGTCGCTCAGGACGGCTAGTGCCGTGTCCAGGTGGTAGAAGCGCGGGTCGGTCAGAGCGAGGCTGATGACCGGTCGACCGAAGGCCGTCTCCGCCTCGCGGTGAGCGGCCTCGCTGGTCCGCAGACCCGAGCCAGCCAGGACCCGGCCGCCGACCGGCAGGAAGTCTCCCTGCCCCTCGTTCGACAGCCGAGCGACCGTGGGCCGGTACCCCGCCTGGCGGAACCACGTCCGGTGAGCTACCGCCTCCGGCGCCCGCTGGGGATGACGGAACCGGGCGATCAGGACCCGCCCGTCCACCATCGAGGCCCCGTTGGCGGCGAACACCATGTCGGGCAGCCGTGGCCGGGGCTCGATGGCCTCCACCCGGTGGCCCAGCTCGCGCAGCGTGTCGCGCAACGCGCGCCACTGCCGCAGGGCGGCGCCTGCATCCACCGGCCGGGTCGGGTCCATCCACGGGTTGATCGCGTAGTCGACTGCAAAGTAGGTCGGAGGGCACACCAGGTAGCGTCGAAACGCTGCTCTGCGGCGGGAAACGGCGGTACTCATCGAACCCTCCTCCGGGGTCAGGGGCGAGGCTGCCAGGTCGGTGACGAGCTGGGGGGACAGAATCGTGATCACGGCGTTGATCCAGCTCACCCTGGCTCACCGGCCGAAGCAGAGGCGGGTGCCTGCTCTGGAAGTGCCGCTGCGCGGCGGGCCTGTCCCGCAGGGCGTGTGCCCTGAGGCGAAAGCGGGAAACAGAGCTGCCCAACTTGCGGAGCGCACCGCTGCTTCGCTCCCCAAGGTGGCCGACACTGGTGTGGTGGGCACTGATTGCCACGGCGGAGTCACCATCGTGGATCTCCCGCCCTCGGCGTTCCCAATGCAGCCGACACCACGTCGGCTGCGGAGCCCGGGACTGAACCGTGCTCGGCGAACCCATGCGGAGGGTTCTCTGCATGCGCAATCCAGGAGGTGAGACACCGTCGAGGTATGGGTGTACTCGTGCTGTTGGAGGTTCTTGAGGGATTCGATCCTGATGAAGCGGATCCCGTCTTCGTCCCGTCGGTCCACGCCGCCGCAAGCGATCCTGAGATACCGGAGGCCCCGCTGCCGACGACGCTCTGCGGCATCCACGTGGTATGTGGTGGAACTTCATCGGGCGCTCGACCGAGGACATCGCCGAGGCCCGCGAGGAGTGGCAGCGCGGATCCGACCGCTTCGGCGCCGTCACCGGCTACCCCGGCGACCGCCTGCCCGCCCCCGAACTCCCCGCGATCCCCCTGAAGCCACGCGGACGCGTGCGCTGACCTGCTGTTTCGCCGGGCGGGGAAGGTCGGCGAGACCCCCCTCCCCGGTTCCTCCACCTGTGGGTGGACAAATGGCGGCCCCGTTCGTCCACCTGCGGGTGGTGGCGGGTGACTTCGCCGCCGGAGCAACCTTGCCCCATGGATTCCCTACGCTCGGTAACCACCTGGCTCACCGACACGTGCGTCGCGGTCTTCTTCGTCGCCTGGATCGCGGGCGTCCTCTACTTCGCCGTGGCGAGCGGTTCCGGCATCCGCGGCTGGCTGCACGGACTGCGCCGCTCGATGCTCCGCCGCGTCCTCCTGGCCGCCGCCGTCTACGCGCTGTTCGCCCTGCTCGACCGGACGCGGGGCTTCTGGCACCACCTCCGGTACTGGCAACCGGAACTCGCCGTCGTGGGCTCCCTGCTGGCCGTCGCCTCCACCGCGCTCCTCCTGTGGGCCCGTTGGGTCCTGGGCACGATGTGGGCCAGTGTTCCCGCCGTCCAGGAGCACCACGAGCTGCGCACCGACGGCCCCTACCGCATGGTCCGCCACCCCATCTACACCGGCCTGCTCGGCCTGCTCGCCGGAGGCAACCTGGCCATCGGCTTCGGCGTCTGGATCGCCTACCTCCTCGCCGCCGTCCCCTGGCTGCTGCTGAGAGTCCGTGCCGAAGACGGCATGATGGCCGAACAGTTCGGCACGGACCACGCGGCCTACCGCAGCCGCGTCCCGGCGCTGATCCCGCGCCGACGGCCACGCTCGGGTCCACCCGGCACCCGACTGCCTTGACACCCGGAGGCACTCGGCTCGGCCCACCCGGAACACGTGCGAGACGGGTTCGCGGACGGTAGGGACGGATGCAAGCGGGCGACCGGGCAAAGCGTCGCACGGCATGGTGACCCGTTGGTGATTCCTCTTCGTGATTTCCTCCTCATCCTCGATGATGGGCATGCCAATCCGCCTCGATGGATGGAGATTGACGATGCGTCAGGTATTGATCGTCCGGCGCGCCACCGCGTTCGCGGCCGCCCTGGCACTGGGCGTCGGGCTCGCCGCTCAGGCCGCGTTCGCCGGAGCGCTGCCCGCCCGCGATCCGGCGGCGGCCGAGCTCGGGGCGTACTGGACCGCCGCCCGGATGGCTGCCGCGCTGCCCGCCGACGCCGAAGGGGAGACACAGCTTTCGGCGGACGGGCCGCAACCCGGCGAGTACATTCCGCCGAGCCGGAGCTTCGACGGCATCACACAGGTGGGCGCGTTCTTCTGGACCGACGCCAACGGCACCGGCCGCACGTGCAGCGGCTCGGTGGTCCGCAGCCCCGGCCGCGATCTCGTGCTCGGGGCCGGACACTGCCTCAAGGGCTACTCCGGCACCTCACCGGCGCGCCGACTGGGGTTCGTGCCGCAGTACCACGACGGGCTGAAGCCGTTCGGAATCTTCCCGGTCGCGGAGGACGGCGTGTACGTCGCGCGGGAGTACTACGACCTCGGTGTCCACGCGGGCGCCGCGTACGACTTCGGCTTCGCGGTCACCGCGCCGAACCAGGACGGCGAGCGCCTGGAGGAGGTCACGGGCGGCGTCCAACTGCTGACCGACACCGGGTACTTCCACGCACCGGTACGGATGATCGGGTATCCGGCCGGCGCGGAGAAGCCGCTGGGGTGTTGGAGCTGGACCACCGAATGGGCCAGTGACGACCCGGCGGACCCCGGGACCTTCCCGCGCATCGCGTGCGACGGCTTCACGGGCGGGACCAGCGGCGGGCCCATGCTGGTGCCGTGGCCGGGCGGCTGGGCGGTGGTCGGGGTCATCGGCGGCTACCACACCGGTGGCAACACACCCCAGGTGTCCTACAGCGCCTACTTCGGCAGCGCCACCCTCGCCCTGTACCGCGCCGCGGTCACCGGCGCACCGCCCGCGGGCCCTGCCGCCTGACGTTTCGGCGGGCCGGTTGTCTCCCCGAGCCAGTGCGGCGGCGCGACGTTGGCGGTCGCGGCCATCGCCCGACCGTCCGGGTCGGATCACACTTGTCGCACTCCGGACGGCGACGAAGGGGAACGAGCCATGACTGCAAGGCGGTTGAGAGCACGCGCCGCGGGCGCCGCGATGGTGTTGCCGGCGCTGGCCTGCCCCGCAGCGGCACACGCCGCCGGCGGCCAGGGCCGGACGGCCTGCGGGACGTCGTCCTGGTCGGCAACAGCCAGTCCGGCACCGTGTCGTTCCGTCCACGCCGACCGGGCGTCCGGACCAGGAGGACCCCCATGACCGCCGGCTCATTTCTGGCACGGCTGCACGGCCGGACAGCGACGGGAGTGCCCCGTTGGGCGGTGCGGGTCGCCTACGCGATCTCGCTGACCGTGCTGCCCTCCGGACTCTGGCGGGTTCTGAGCGTTGACCTCCGGATCCCGCTGATGGATGCCCCGACCGACGGCCGCCCGCCGCCGGACTGGTTCGGCGGCGAGTGGTGGTACGTCATCGGGCTGAGCGCGGTCAGTGAGACCCTCGCGTAGAACAGGAAATCAGAGCCAACCACACCTGCGGACTACGGCAGGGTCCACCGCTTGGTTGTCCCCGCCGTTTGCAGTCCCACAGTTCTACGGGCGTGCCGTTCGCGGTGCCCTGGCCGGTGACGCGCGGTTGATCGCCCGGGCCACGGCGGCCAGGTGCCACAACCTGGGCACCGGGCCGCTGCCGGGCCGCCAGGCCACCTTGTGCGAGTCCAGGTTTCCAAGCCCCGGAAGATGGCCCGGCGGCCGGTCCGCCGGACTCGTGCTCGTTCCCTTCACGTTCCCGTCGGCGACCGGGCTCAGCCCAGGGGCTGGTCCGGCACCAGCAGGCGGGAGAGCTCCTCCGCGATGGTGGTGGTCAGGTTCTGCACCTGCTGGTCGGTGGTCGGCGAATACGTGGCGGAGACCGCGATCGACAGGTCCTCGGACGGCAGGTACGCCATGATCGCGGCGTAGCCGGACAGGGAGGGGTTCTGCACGACCCAGCCGTGCACGATGAGGGCGGACATCCCGAAGTGGATGTCCTGGGTCTGCGGCATGCAGACGTCCTTCGGGCAGGTCGGCGTCGCCTGGCCCAGCCCGACGGTGCCCGGGTCGAGCAGGGTCTGGTAGCCGTCGCGCGAGAGCGTCTGCCCCGAACCGATCCCTACGCCCGCCCGGGCGAGGTCACAGATGTTCATGTTGATGACCGCGCCCGGCGCCGTGGTCCAGGAGGGGTTCCAGAACGTCGACTCCTCGTACGTGCCGCGTTCGTGCGTGAAGGCGTGCAGCACGGGGGTGGGGAGGTCGGGGGTGTAGCTGTTCGATGTCGCGTGCAGGCCCAAGGGGCGGTAGATGCGCTGCTCCAGGAGGTGGTCCAGCCGGGTGTGGGTGATCCGCTCCAGCGCGAGGCCGAGCAGCTGGAAGTTGGCGTGCGAGTAGCTGAAGTTGGTTCCCGGCTTGTAGAGCTGGACGTCGAGGTCCGCGTAGTGGAAGACGTCCTGGGGCGTCCACTGCTTGAACGGATGGGCCTCCAGGTCCGTGAGGAAGCCCTGGTCGGTCACGTAGTCCCGGAAGCCGCTGGTGGTGTCGCCGAGCTCGCGCAGGGTGATCTCGTCCGCGTGGGGGATCTCGGGAAGCCAGCGTGAGATGGGATCGTCGAGGCTGACCTGCTTCTCGTCGACGAGCTGCAACAGGATCGTGCCCATGAACGCGATGCCGACCGAGCCCGCACGGAAGCGCATGTCCGGGCGGGCCGGTACCTCGGTCATCGACGGACCGACCGCGCCGGTCCACAGGTCGCGCCCGTGCTGGGTCACCCGGGCGATGACCGCCCGCAGGTTCAGATCGCGCCGCGCATTCTCGACGACGTCGCGGATGGCGCGGCCCTGGCCGTCGACCGACTCCGGGGAGGCCACGCACTCGGACCCCCGGTGCCTGGCGGAGTCGGCGGCGTCGGCGGCGTCGGCGGGTCCGGCCGCGCCCGCGATGAGAGGGACGGAGGACACCAGCAAGGCGGCGGCGCACAGCAGTGCGGTTCTCTTACGAGTCATGCTTCACCATGGCCGCGCCACTCACTGCAAACCGCACAGGACACCACGACAACCACTCCGATGGCGCATGAGGCGCTGGCCTTCACCAAGCTGTGAAGGCCGGCGCCGGGCCGCGCGCGCGGCCGCCGGAGCGTGCGCTACCTCGGTGCGGTGAAGCCGCCGATCCTCTCTTCCAGGAGCTCGGCCAGCTTCAGCGGGGTCCGGTCCTCGAACATCGGGCCGATGATCTGCACACCCACCGGGAGGCCCTCGGGGGAACGGCCCGCGGGTATGGCGGTGGCGGGGAGGCCGGGCATCGTGGCCATGCCGGCCCAGACCAGCTGGTCCATGTACGGGTGTGCGACGCCGTCGATGTCGAGGCTGCGCGCCCTCAGGTCGGGGGTGTGGTCGTGCGGGAACGCCGGGGTCGGGGTGATCGGGCACACCACGGCGTCGTACTCGGCGAAGAACTGACGCCAGGCGTGGCGGTGGAGCTCGCGGTGGTTGTTCGCCACGATCCAGTCGCGGTGGGTGAACACCATGGCGCGTAGCCGCACCGCGTCGAGGCTCTGGTCGTCGGGGCTCAACGCGGCGGCGAGGGACTGCAGTTCCTCGTACGCCTCGACGGGGAAGTGTGCGGTGGCGCCCGAGATCAGGAGCTGGGTGTAGAGCCTGGCGGCCTCCGCCGGATCGGGCAGCAGCGGGCTGTGCCGGTCGACGCGGGCGCCGCCTTCGAGGAGCGCGGCGGCCACCCGGTCGATTCCCGCCCGCACGGCGGCACCGGTCGCGATGTACGGGTGCTCGTCGAGGACCAGGACCCGGAAGTCGGCGAGCCGCTCGTGGCGCGCGGGCGGCAGCGCCAGGTCGTACGCCACACCGAAGGTCAGCGGATCCGGCCCGGCCATCACGTCAAGCAGGAGCGTCAGGTCGCGGGCCGTGCGCGCCATCGGGCCGACGACGGCGAGGTCCAGCTCGGCCGGCAGGACCGGCGCCGACGGCAGGGCCATGCCGCGGGCCGCCGCCAGCCCGAGCGTCGGCTTGTGGGCGTAGATGCCGCAGAAGTGCGCGGGGGTGCGCAGCGAGCCGGCGATGTCGGAGCCGATGGACAGCGCGCCGAACCCGGAGGCCAGGGCCGCCGCCGACCCGCCGGAGGAGCCGCCCGACGTACGGGTGTGGTCCCAGGGGTTGCCGGTGGTGCCGTAGATGCCGTTGAAGCTCTGGATGTCCTGCAGCCCGACGGGCACGTTGGTCTTGCCGAGCACGACCGCGCCCGCCGCCCGGAGCCGCGCGACCTGCACCGCGTCCTCGGCCGGCAGGTGGTCGCGGTGCTGCGGGAGGCCCCAGGTCGTGGGGAGTCCGGCGACGTCGTAGGACTCCTTGACCGTCACCGGGATGCCGAGCAGCGGCCGGTCCTCGCCCCGGGCGAGCGCCTCGTCGGCGCTGCGGGCGGCCGCGCGCGCCCGGTCGAAGTCCGGTACGCAGATCGCGTTGACCGCGCCGTCCTCGCGCTCGATGCGGGCGATCGCCGCGTCCGTCAGTTCCAGCGAGGTCACGTCGCCGGAGCGCAGGGCGGCCGCGAGGTTCTCGGCCGATTCGAAGTTCCAGTCCATGGATCGGACCGTACAGAGGGCCCGGAGGAGCCACGAAATCCCTTTTCGCGCAACGGGTTCGGGCAGCCGCACCATCGTCACCGGTCGCCGTACCCGGACCGGGGTGGCCTGGGCCGCCCCGATGCCCGGGAACGTGATCACACGCGGCTGCGTCGGAGGGAGCGACCCGTCCTCCGGGTCGGTCCCGCCGACCAGGACGGACACGTACACTTACCGCTCGTGGCGGACACCCAGTACGAAGACCTGTTGAAGCACGTGCTCACCACCGGGACGGCCAAGGCCGACCGGACGGGCACCGGCACCCGGAGCGTCTTCGGACACCAACTGCGCTACGACCTCTCGCAGGGGTTCCCGCTGATCACCACCAAGAAGGTGCACCTGAAGTCCGTGGTGTACGAGCTCCTGTGGTTCCTGCGCGGCGACTCCAACGTCGGCTGGCTCCGCGAGAACGGCGTCACCATCTGGGACGAATGGGCCGGCCCCGACGGCGACCTCGGCCCCGTCTACGGCGTCCAGTGGCGCAGCTGGCCCGGCCCCGACGGCCGGCACATCGACCAGATCGGCCAGGTCCTCGACACCCTGCGCACCGATCCCGACTCCCGCCGGATGATCGTCTCCGCGTGGAACGTCGCCGAACTGGACGCGATGGCGCTCGCCCCGTGCCACGCCCTGTTCCAGTTCCACGTCGCCGACGGCAGGCTCTCCTGCCAGCTCTACCAGCGCAGCGCCGACCTCTTCCTCGGCGTCCCGTTCAACATCGCCAGCTACGCCCTGCTGACCCACATGGTCGCGCAGCAGGTCGGCCTCGCGCCGGGCGACTTCATCTGGACCGGCGGTGACTGCCACATCTACGACAACCACGTGGAGCAGGTGACGGAACAGCTCGCGCGCACGCCGTTCGACTTCCCCGAGCTGCGCCTGCGGCAGGCCGACTCGCTCTTCGACTACGCCTACGCGGACGTGGAGGTGGTCGGCTACCAGCACCACCCGGCCATCAAGGCACCAGTCGCGGTATGAGCGGCGACACGAGCAGCGGTACGAGCAGCGGTACGAGCAGCGGCCTGAGGATCGGACTGATCTGGGCCCAGACCCCGGACGGTGTGATCGGCGCGGACGGCACGATGCCGTGGCACCTGCCCGAGGACCTGGGGCACTTCAAGGCGACCACCCTCGGACACCCCGTGGTGATGGGCCGCCGCACCTGGGAGTCGCTCCCGGCACGCTTCCGCCCGCTTCCGGGCCGCCGCAACATCGTGGTCACCCGCAACCCGCAGTGGGCCGCGGACGGCGCGGACCGCGCCGGCTCCCTCGACGAGGCCCTCCACCTCGCGGCCGCGAGACCCCGGGCCGACGCCGTCGCCGAGACCTGGGTGATCGGCGGTGGGCAGCTCTACCGCGCGGCCATCGACCGCGCCGACGCCCTGTCCGTGACCGAGATCGACCTGTCGGTCGACGGCGACACCCATGCCCCGGCCATCGGCCCCGCCTGGACCGTCGCCGAGGACCACGGCCCGCAGGTCTCGGTGTCCGGCCTGCGCTACCGCATCCGCACGTACACGCGCTGCGACACCCCGGCCTGACCCGCGCCCCTGAGCCGCTTCCCCGGTCGTTGAGGGCGCGCCCGTTCCGCGCGGGCGCATGGCCCTCGAACGCCCGGCCCTCAAACACCCGGCCCTCGAACGCCCGAAAACGTGGACGACCGCGAAATGTGGCGGGGCCGGGCAACCCGGCGCGTCGGGAGTGCGGTCTGGAGGGCTGAGGGGGTGCTGATGCACACAGAAGAAGAGGCCGACTTCCAGGCCTTCACCCGGACCAGGTGGGCACACCTGGTCCGAACCGCCTACCTGCTCACCGGCGACTGGCACCACGCCGAGGACCTGACGCAGACCGCGCTGGCCAAGGCCTACCGGTCCTGGCGGCGGGTCAGCCGGGCCGACAGCCCGGACGCCTACGTGCGCCGGATGCTGGTGTCCTGCAACAGCGACCGGTTCCGCAAGCGGCGGGTCGCCGAGCGGCTCACCGAGGCGCTGCCGGAGGTCGCCGCGCCGGGCGACACCGCGGGCCAGGTCGACCAGCGGCGGACCTTGCTGGACGCCCTGGCCACGCTGCCGACGCGGCAGCGTGCCGTCGTGGTGCTGCGCTACTGGGACGACCGGACCGAGGCGGAGGTCGCCCAGGCGATGGGCTGCTCGCTCGGCACGGTCAAGAGCCAGGCCGCCAAGGGACTGGCCAAACTGCGGGCTCACCCGGGGCTGGCCGTCGTACCCGCCGACCCGGGCCCCGGGGTGCCTCGCGGCCGTTCCGCACCAGGCCGGACGCCGTCCGGACTCGACGCTCGCATCACCACCACGGCTGGAGGACGACGATGACCCAACCGGATTTCGAGGCGGCGCTCCGCGAGCAGCTCGTCGCCACGGTCGCGGACCGGACGCCGGGCGAGGCGCCCTACGAGGCCATCCGGCGCCAGGGCCGCGCGGCCCTCCGACGCCGGACCGCCGCACTCTCGGCCGGGGTGGTCGTCCTGGCCGTGCTGTCGGGCGCGACGCTCCTCACGGCCCGCGGCCACTCGGACACCCGCCCGGCCACGGGGCTCGCCGCGACGGCGGACGGCGCGGCCGCCCCCTCCCCCGGCTCGACGCCCAGCGCCACGCCCACGGCCAGCGCCACGCCCACGCCGGCCGGGCCGCAGCCTCCGGCGACGGCCGCGCAGCTGGCCGACGGCATCACCTTCGAGCAGGCCGCCACCGCGCTCGGTCAGTGCCTGGACTACGACAAGGAGATGCAGGCCCGGTGGCAGAGCCCGCCGCCGTCGGCCGCGCAGGGCACGCAGGGCACGCAGGGCACGCAGGGCGCACACCCGAACCGGCCCGTCCACGACGACGGGACCCTCGCCGACTACCGCATCCTGCTCGCCGTGAAGAGCACCGGGGACGACAACTCCCCGGGCGACGGCATCTCGGTCGTCGGCGTCAGCCAGGGCGCACACCCGACCCGGCTCATCTGCCACCAGACCGACGGCAAGACCTCCGGTCTCCAGTCCGGCAGCGCCGACCCGCGCGCGGGCGGCCCGGAGGACCTGGTGAACCCGGACATCAACGGGGGCAAGCTGTACCGGCAGGCCATGCTCGACGGCCACGCCTGGAAGCTGCCGTACCGCTGGGGCAGCATCGGCACGTTCGCCCCCTCGGTCGCCCGGGTGAGCGTCTCGTACGGAGACGGACCGGCCGTGGACGCGGCGCTCGACCACGGCTGGTTCGCCGCCACCGGTCTCCTCACCGGCCCCGTGACCCGGACCCCGCACATCAAGGGCTACGACGGCACCGGGAAGCTGGTCTACGACTCCGACGACGACAAGGGCTACCAGAAGGACCTCTGACGGGTCGCCGCACAGCTCGGCCGACCCCGACCCCGCCCCGCGCCGCACTGCGCGGTCCTGTCCGATCGTCCAACACGTGGACGGCCGCGTGGTGTTGCACTCCAGTGGTCCGCACAGTGGAGTTCCGGTTGAATCGGATGCAGAAGGGCCGGGACGTTCCCACCTGGGACGGGCCGGCCCCCGCTTCCCGGCGCCGTCGTGCACGGTCCTGGGGCGCGGGACGTGTGCGGGCGCCCGGACCTCCTCAAGCGGGCCGTTCACCCACTCCCGCGTCTCCGGACGGTGCACGACGGCGCCGTTCGGGTTGCCGACAGGCACAGGGATGAGGGCCGGGAGCAGTCCCGGCCCTCACCCTTCTCCGTGCGTCAGCGGACGCCGCCCGTCCGCCTCCGGTGCTCGTCCAGCGCCTGCCACACCTTGTCCCGCAGGAACGGCGCCTCCGTGAACCGGATCCCCGTCGCGTCGCGCAGCGCGTTGGCGAAGGCGGGCGGCACCGGGTTGAACGGGCTCTCGGACATCGACTTGGCGCCGAGCGGCCCGATGGAGTCCGACGTGTCGGAGAAGTGCACCTCCGTGCGCGGCACGTCCGCGTACGCGGGCAGCCGGTAGCGCCGGAAGGCGGCCGTGGTGACCTCGCCCCGGTCGTCGACCAGGACCTGCTCGAACAGCGTCGCGCCGAGCGCCTGCGCCACGCCGCCCTCGACCTGGCCGCGGCACTGCAGGGGATTCATGACCTTGCCGGCGTCGGCGCCGTGGACGCTGCGCAGGATCCGCATCTCGCCGGTGTCCGGGTCGACGGCGATGCGGAACCACTGGGAGTTGAAGGCGATCGAGCGCGGCGAGCCGCCGAAGTGGCCGTCGGCGCTGAGCTCCACGCCCCGGCCGCGCGCCGCCTCGAACACCTCCTTGAGCGCGACCGCCCGCCCGTCGCACTCCACCGCGTCCGCGGTGAGCCGCAGCAGGCTGCGCGGCGTGCGGGCGTACTCGGCGGTGAAGCCGAGGATCCGTTCGGCGAGCGCGTTGGCCGCCTTCATCACCGCCTTGCCCGCGACGACGGTGCCGGCCGAGCCGAAGGCGCCGGTGTCGTGCTTGACGACGTCCGTGTCGGACTGCCGGATCGCGATCCGGTCCACGGTCGTGCCGAGCGCCCCGGCGGTGATCTGCTTGTGCACGGTGGTGGTGCCGTTGCCGAACTCCGCCGTGCCCACGGCGATGTCGTACGTGCCGTCCTCCAGGAGCTTGACCGTGGCGTCGGCGATGTGACCGCCGGGCGGGCCGCAGGCGATGGCCGCCATGGCGAAGCCCTGGCCCACCAGCCAGCCCTCGGGGGCGAGTTCGGCGCTGCTGTCGTTCGCGAGGGCGGTGCGGACGACGCCGAGGCACTGGTCGAGGCCGTAGCTGGCGATGTGGAGGTCCTCCTCCTCGCCGAGCGGGCCCCCCATGTGCTCGCCCGGGCCGATGATGTTGCGCTCCCGCAGCACCAGCGGGTCGATCTCCAGCCGCCGCGCGAGCTCGTCCATCGCCGACTCGACGGCGAAGGTGACCTGCCCGAGGCCGTAGCCGCGGAAGGCCCCGGCGGGCACGCCGTTCGTGTAGACCGAGTACGCGTCGACCTTCTTGTGCGGCGCGCGGTAGACGCCCATGGACTCGCCGACGCTGTGGAACATCACCGCCGGACCGTGGTTGCCGTACGCGCCGGTGTTGGACACCACGCGGAACCGGATGGCCGTCAGGGTCCCGTCCGCCTTCGCGCCGAGCTTGACGGTGATCGTGAACGGGTGCCGGGTGGTGGCGCCGTAGAACTGCTCGCCGCGCGTGAACTCCAGCTTCACGGGCCGGTGCAGCCGCATCGCCGCGAGCACCGCGATGTCCTCGGTGAGCATCTCCTGCTTGCCGCCGAACCCGCCGCCGACCCGGCCCGCGACCACCCGGACCTTCTCTATCGGCAGGTCGTACAGGTCGCACAGCGCCCGGCGGGTGAGGAACGGCACCTGGGTGGAGGACCGGACCACGATCCGCTCCTCCCCCGTCTCCCTGGTCTCCCCCGTCTCCCCCGTCTCCCCGGCCTCCTCGAAGTAGACGACGCAGCCGTGCGTCTCCAGGCTGGCGTGCTGTACCCGCTGGGTGCGGAAGGTCTCCTCGTAGACCACGTCCGCCGCGGCGAAGCCCTGCTCGACGTCGCCCATCTCGCCGTGGGCCTCGCCGCAGACGTTGTTCTCCGCGCGGGCGATCCGCGACTCCGGCCCCTTGGGGTGGATCACCGGCGCACCGGGTGCCATCGCCTCCTCCGGATCGAGGACGTACGGGAGCTGCTCGTACCCGACGACGATCCGCCGGCAGCCCTCCTCGGCCGCGCCCTCGCTCTCGGCGACCACGGCGGCGACCCGCTGACCGACGAAGCGGACCACGTCGTCGAGCACCCGGGTGTCGTCCGGGTCCTCGGTGGGGTGCTCGTGCCGGGCGGAGGAGTAGAGCTTGTCGGGGGCGTCCTCGTGGGTGAACACCGCGACGACCCCGGGCACCCGCAGGGCCGCCGAGGTGTCGATGGAGACGATCCGCGCGTGCGGGTGCGGGGAGCGCAGCAGCTTCATGTGCAGCAGGCCCTCGACGTCGAGGTCGAAGGTGTAGCGGGCGGTGCCGGTGACCACCTGCGGCCCGGCGGGCGCGCCGAGGCTGCGGCCGACGGCCTGGCCGGCGCACGGCGCCTCGGTGTGCTTGACGCCCCGGATGGAGTCCTCGATCGCCCGGTAGCCGGTGCAGCGGCACAGGTTGCCCTTGAGGGCGCGCGGCAGGTCGGCGCGCTTGTCGTCGTCGAAGCCCTCGGCGGAGGTGGTCATCAGCATGCCGGCCGTGCAGAAGCCGCACTGGAAGCCCTGGGCGTCCAGGAAGCGCTGCTGCATCGGGTGGAGTTCGCCGTCCTTGGCGAGCCCCTCCACGGTGGTGACGGAACGGCCCTCGGCGCGCAGCGCCGGGTAGAGGCAGCTGTGCACCGGGTCGCCGTCGACCTGCACGGTGCAGGCGCCGCAGTCCCCGGCGTCGCAGCCCTTCTTCACCCCGAACCAGCCGCGCTCGCGCAGGTAGGTGCGCAGGCACTGGCCCGCCCGGGGCTCGGCGTCGAAGTCCTCGCCGTTGACGCGGATGGTGTAACTCATCGCCCGGCCTCCTCGACCAGTTCGCGGCGGATCTCCTCGGCGAAGCGGTGGGTCATGTGCCGCCGCCAGGCCGGGAGCCCGTGGATGTCGTCGAAGTACTCGTCGGGCCGGACGCCGTAGCCGACCGCCTCCCGGACGGCCTCGGCGTTCGGCGGGACGGCGAAGCGCAGCTGGATCGGACGGACGGTCGAGGCCGTGATCGTCAGTGCGAGTTCGCCGTCGACCGGGTCGACGGTGCCGATCAGCAGGGCGCCGGAGCGGCCGAGCCCGTACAGCGAGGCCTGGCGGAACACCGTCCGGCTCGCCAGCGCGCGGGCGGGGACGGTGATCGAGCGCAGCAGCTCGCCGGGCCGCAGGACCTTGACGCCGGCGCCGGTCACGAAGTCCTTCACCGGCACCCGGCGCACCTCGCCCGTCTGGGACAGCAGGGTGCACACGCCGTCCAGGGCGGCGGTCAGCGAGATCATCGGCCCGGCCGGGAGCCCGTTGCACAGGTTGCCGCCGACGGTGGCCATGTTCCAGATCTTCCAGGAGGCGAGGAACGCGCGGCAGCACTGCTCGACGAGCGGCGCGGCCCGCCAGCGCGCCGCCCGGGCGAAGCGGGAGAGCTGGGCGATCGTGCAGGTCGCGGCGATCTCCAGGTCCCCCGAGGCGGTCATCCGGAGCGGCTCCCAGCCCATCCGGCCGAGGTCGATGAGCCGGCGGATGTGCGGCTGCGGCTCGGAGAACAGGTACGTGCCCCCGCCGAGCCAGGCGTCCCCCGGGCGCCAGGTATCGCGACGCCGCGCGTCACGCAGCTCCACCACTGTGTTCAGGTCCACGTCCAACCACCGTCCTCGACCGTTCAGTAGGGCGATTGAAGCAACGGCGGGAGCCGGGAACGAGTGGGCTGGGATACCAGGGCCGTGAGGCCGGATTGGATGATCAACCAAGCCGTGCACCTCGCAGTTGCGAGGTTGCTACGAGCAGTAGCCTCGCGAATGCGAGGAGCAGCGGCCCGGGAGGGTGTCCCGGGCCGCCGCTGTCGTGTCTGTCCGCGAGGGGTCAGTACCGCGTGGTGACGGTCACCCCGCTGAACGCCGTCCGGGCGTAGAGGCTGATGTAGCGGTAGCCGGCCGTCGTGTTGGTGACGGTGAGGCTCTGGGTGGAGCCGTCGTTGAACGAAGCGCTCGTGTAGGCGTTGAGCGTGGCCCACGAGGTGGGGTTGTAGAGCAGGTAGGCCGTGCCGGTGCCGCCCTTGGTGGTGGCGGTCAGCGTGGAGGTGCCGGCCGGCAGCCAGATGTAGAGGTAGTCGAGGTTGCCCGCGGACGCGGACTGGTCGGTGCGGTAGCAGTTGCGGTCCATCACCCGTGTGTCGGCCGCGGTGCACGCCGTCGTGCCGTCGGTGACGGTGAGCGACTTGCTCGCGGTGGCGGTGTGGCCGCTGTCGTCGGTGACGGTCAGGGTGACGGTGTAGGTGCCGGGCGCGGTGTACGTCTTCGCCGGGCTGGCCGTGGTGGCGGTGGTGCCGTCGCCGAAGTCCCAGGCCCAGGAGGCGATCCGGCCGCCGCCGGTCTCGGTGGAGCGGTCGGTGAGCCGCACGGTCAGGCCGTCGGCGGTGCTGTCGAACGCGGCGGTCGGGGTGCCGCCCGTGGTGGCGCACGCACCGGCGGCGCAGGCGGTCAGCCAGGCGTCGAAGTCGGCGTCGTACGAGGTGCCGAGG
This sequence comes from Kitasatospora sp. NPDC057936, assembly GCF_042887525.1. NCBI lineage: Bacteria > Bacillati > Actinomycetota > Actinomycetes > Kitasatosporales > Streptomycetaceae > Kitasatospora > Kitasatospora sp. NPDC057936. The sequence goes on along the minus strand of NZ_JBHVPD010000094.1, from coordinate 19,065 downwards.
GAGTTGTAGACGGCGTAGCCGCCGGGGTAGTCGCCGGTCCGGAAGTGGCCGAGCATCGCCTGGACGACGTCCGGGTGCTTCTCGACCATGTAGCGCACGGCGAGGTAGCCCCACGGGTAGGTGCGGGTGGTGTCACTGTTGTCGTAGGTGTTCTGGAAGAGCGTGCTGAGCTTGTAGGTGTGCTTGGCGGCCTCGGACACCGCCTGGGTGTCGGTGACGCCACGGTAGGTGTAGGAGACGTACTCGGCCACGCCCTCGATCCACCACACGTCGGGCACGGCGATCTGCTGCGAGAAGTTGCCCTTCATGTCGTAGCGGGCGTCGAGGGCGTGCGTGTACTCGTGGTTGAGGTTCCAGACGCGGGCGGTGAAGCCGTTGTCGGTCGGGTGGCGGTAGGTGATCGAGAGCGGCTGGTTGGCGGGGCTGGTCGGATCGCCCGTCAGCGTCATGCCGCCGTTGTTGGTGTCGATGCCGTAGATCGGCCCGGCGTAGGTCTGGTAGTCCGCCGGGCTGGCGAAGTTGACCAGTTGGAGCGTGGACTCGTACTGGCCGGGTATCGGGCCGTTGTCCTTGACGAGGTTGTGGACGAACGGGTCCTGGTTCTGCAGGCTCGCGCAGACGGCGTCGAGGTCGGCCGCGGTGAGGTCCTGCGCGCGGACGGTGTGCGTGGCGTCGCAGGTGCGGCTGACCGGCAGGGCGGCGGCGGTCAGCCGCTGGGGCAGGTCGCAGACGCCGTAGTACGAGCACTGGGCCTGGTCGTAGGCGGCGGCCAGCCCGGCGACGCCGACCCACAGCGGGGCGGTCGGGCCGGTGATGGACGAGGCGTCGAGCAGGCCCTTCATCAGCGGGCGCACCTTGGCCTGGAGGGCGGGGTGCTCGATGAAGCGGGCGGTCTCGATGCCGGCGTTGGAGTCGAGGAAGGAGTTGGTGCCGCCGAGCAGGCCGCGGTGGTCGAGCGCGAAGGCGTCGAGGGTGTCGATGAGGCTCGGGTCGGCGGTGACGGCGTCGACGTAGTCCTGGTTCTGGTGCCCGCGGAAGATCGGGGTGAAGACGTCGTTGACGAAGTTGACCATGTACCAGGAGGAGTCGTACGCGGCGGTGTAGCCGTTCAGCACCCGCTTGTACGTGCCGAGGTAGCGGGCCTGCAGGTTCGCGCTGTCGGTGAGGATGACGGCCTCGCCCGCGATCTGCCCGTTCGCGTCGCTGACGTCCGTGAAGTGCGGGCTCGCGGTGAACGCGTCGAGGCCGCCCGCCACCGCGGTGGTGAGGGCGGAGTCGTAGGAGCCGACGTCCGCGGGGTGGTTGAACTGCACGTAGTACCCGGCGCGCAGGTAGAGCACCAGTGGCAGGATCCCCGTCGAGTTGTCCCCGGGGTAGGCGGAGGCGACGCCCTGGAGGGCGTTGGCGATCGTCATCATCTGGCTCTCGCGGAACACCCCGGACGCGTCGGAGCCGGCGATCCCGAAGAGCGTGTTGACGCAGTCGGGCGTCGAGGCCTCGACGAAGGAGACCAGCGCGGACCCGGTGCGGCCGCCGAAGTCGGCCGGGGTGCAGGACGCCGCGGCGAGCCGCGTGGCCGCGGGGGCGTGCGGGGCGGTCGCGGGCGCGGTCAGGGGGCTGCGCGGCGGGAGTTGGGCGGCGGTGAGGGGGTGGTCCTGGACGGCCTCACGGCTCGCGGCGTCCCTGGCGGAGCTCCCGGTCGGCGGCAGGATGCGGGGGCCGTGCCCGGCGGACGCCGTGTGGCGTGCGGACGCGGGCGGGGCGCTGTCCGGGGCCGCGAAGCCCGGCACGGCACCCAGGCCGACGACGGCGGTACTCGCCACGGCGAGGACCGCCATAGCCCTTGGCAGCTTGAAGAACTGACTCATCAACACTCCTGTGTGGGGGTGGGTCGAGCTGCCTCCGTGCGCTGTCCGTTGGGGGGGTGCTCACCGAGGCATGTGAAATAACACATGTCACCGGTCACATGGGTCAAGACCCGGGCGTCAAGGTTCGCATCCGGACCGTTCCGAATCGCGACATTGAACGTTCAAATGCCCGTCACCGCGCCAACAGCAAGGCAGGCCAGGGCGGTTGGCGGCCCGTCACGCGACCGTCCGGGGCAACCGCGCCGACCGCCGGGGGCATTGACACCGGCACTGTCGGCCCCGGCCCCTACCCTCGGGGGCATGACGATTCAGCGCATGGACAACGTCGGCATCGTCGTCGACGACCTCGACGCCGCCATCGCGTTCTTCACCGCACTCGGCATGGAGCTGGAAGGCAGGATGCCGACGGACGGAGAGTGGGCGGGCAAGGTCGTCGGGCTCGACGACATGCGGTGCGAGATCGCGATGATGCGGATCCCGGGCGCCCCGGGCCGGCTCGAACTGGCGACTTACCACACCCCCGTGGCGATCACCCCCGCGCCGGAGGTCCCCCCGGCGAACACGCTCGGCCTGCACCGCGTCATGTTCGCCGTCGACGACATCGAGGACACCCTCGCCCGCCTCCGGCCCCACGGCGCCGTCCTCGTCGGCGAAGTGGCGCGCTACGAGGACAGCTACCTGCTCTGCTACCTCCGCGGGCCGGGCGGGATCATCCTCGGGCTGGCCCAGCAGCTGGGCTGAGCCGAACGGCACGCCCCGGGCCCGGCAGGCCGCGTCCGGGCCGAGGCGTCGTCCACGCGTTCACCTGCCCGGGTCAGGAGCCGGCCGCGGCCAGCGCGACGCTCTCCCAGGCGAACCCGTCCGGGTCCGTGAAGGACGCGGCGCCGGTGCTGCCGAGGACGATCCGGTGCGAACCGGTGCCCTCGACGGCCACGCCGACCTCCTTCGCCAGCGCGCGGCGCTTGTACAGCGCCAGCTTGACGGCGCCGGGCCCGCCAGCGGTGAACTCGGTGTACTTGCCGCCGAAGCTCCTGGCCACGGTCAGGCCCCGGCCGACGTAGAACTCCCTGGTGGCCTTGACGCCCTCGACGCCGAGCAGCAGGACGACGTCGTCGATCTCGCGGGTGGCCGGGCCGGTGTCCTTCTTCGCCGAGGTCGCGATCTTCCAGGCCGTCCCGTCCGGCGCCTGGACGACGCCGCCGTAGCCCCACAGCGACTTCGCCGCGGGCTTGAGCACCGTGGCCCCGGCGGCCACGGCGTCGGCGATGAAGCCGTCGACGGTGCCCGGCCCGGCCACCGTGAGCGCCATGGCGAAGCCCCGGAAACCGGTGGTCGGCGCCGCGGACTCCCGCAGGCGGACGTGCTGCTCCACGCCGAACGCGGCGTAGAAGCGGTGGGCTGCCCCGGCGTCGGCCACCTCAAGGGTGACGGAGGCGAGGGACACGGTGGACGCGGTGTTCTCGTTGTTTCCCATGCCCATGACGCTACGGGCGGCCCTGCGGCGGAGGCTTCTCGAATCCTGACCGGTCCCGTGGGTTTCCGGCACCTCCTACGAACCGGCCGCGGCCACCGATCGCGCGAGCTCCAGCATCGCGTCGTTGCCGGCCCTGACCGCGGTCAGCTCCGCTTGGTGCTGCCGGATGAGCTCGTCCTCGTAGGCCGTCTCGACGGTGAACCAGACCCCGACGACGTTCGCCCGGGCCTTGCAGTCGACGTCGGCGGTGGCCGTGGCGATCTCCTCCGCGGACGGCGTGGCGGCGGCCGCCCAGCGGGAGTCCTTGAGGGCGTCCCCGGGCGTGGCGTAGGAGTAGCCGCGGTCCCCCATGCAGCGCGACCAGTCCTGGAAGACGGTCCTGACCCTGGGGTCCGTCATCGAGCGTTCGAAGCCCTCGTAGTTGATCCCCACCGCGACGTCGGCGTCCCGCCCGGTGCCGCCGCGCGAGGTCAGCTCCTTCTGCGCGGCCCCGACGCACCCGCCCGGCGGCAGCCCCTTGCCCCGGAACTCGGTGGCCGATCCCGGGGCGGGCTTCCCGCCCGGTCCGAGGCCCGTACCGAGCACGGTGGTGAGCTCGGCGCCCATCGACGCTCCCCCGCTCGGCTTCCTCGCGCCGCCCGGGTCGGGCGCGTGGTAGCCGTGCACGGAGACGTCGGCGAGTTCGACCGGGTCGTACCGGTGGGCGGTCTGGCTCTGGGACGGCGCCGCCCCGGACCCGGGCGGCCGGGAGTACACCAGGCCGAACCCCCGTACGCAACGGGCGACCAGCACGGTCTGCGCCGCGTCGTACTGCCGGAACTGCTCCCCGCTGAGCAGGTAGGCCTCGATGGGCAGGGTCCGGTCGCCCGCCTCGGTCAACCGGGGGACGTCGCCGATCGGTGGCGGGTCCATCGGCGTCAGGGACGCGGACGGCCTGGCGGCGGGCGCGGCGGGGGCCGCGGGTCCGGAGGCGCAGCCGGCGGTGAGGACCAGGGGGACGAGCAGGAGGGCGGCCAGTGAACGGCCGCGGTGGGGGGACGTCATGGCGGGGCTCCTCGGGCGGCTCGGGCGGTACGGGCGGCTCGGGCGGTGGAACGCCGACCGGGTGCCGGGTCCCCGACGAGCGGGGGCCCGGCACCCGGTCGGAGCCGGATCAGAGTTCCCAGGCCTGCGAGTGGTTGTTGTTGCGCATGTTGATGGAGCCGCCGTTCCACGGCACCGCGCCCAGGTTGGCCCACGAGTTGTGCGGGATGTACTGGTTCGGGCCGGTGTTGCGGATGCTGTACTCGCGGTAGTAGACGCGGACGTTCCAGTTCTGGTCCATGTTCCACACGGAGGCGGCGTTGTTCATGACGGCCTGGCCGTTGCCGGCCCCGCCGCCGCCGAAGTAGCCGTCGTAGTTGCCGTCCTCGCCCTTGCCGAAGAAGGCACCCTGCAGGTCGGGGCTGTAGTAGACGCACGCGTCGCCGCTGATGCAGCCGCCGGAGCTCGCGAGGGCCGGCGTGGCGGTGCCGAGGAGCACCGTACCGAGGGTGACCGCGGCCAGGGCGGCGGCCGCCATCTTCTTGTTCATCTCACTGCCTTCCGATCGGTGGAGTGGGATCCCCCGCACCCTCGTCCCGGGGCGGGTCGCATCCCTGATCGTGATCAGGCCGTGGTGCCCGGCCTGACAGGAACGACTCTGCGGCAGGAGCGGAGTCGACTTCGAGAGCGGACGGACTGTTTGGAACGTCCAACCCGTTCCCACAGCGCTGAGCTGGGGATTGGGAACGGCACGATCGGACTCCGGATCCCGTGGAACGGCCCTCCGGCAGCAGGCTTCGGTCAGACGCCGGGTGGGACGGGAATGGGAAGTCGGCCCGGCCGACTTCCCGTGCGCTCCGAGGTCCTGATCAACTTCCCTCACCGGGCAGGGCGGCTTGCCCTGTGTTCGGCCCTGCGGGCCGTTCCGGCGGGGCGTGCCCCGTGGGAGCCTGGGTGGTCAGGCTCTGCACGCGATCTCGGGCGAACGGATCTGTCATGCGGCACACCACCGAGTCCCAGCGGAAGGCCGCTCCGGACCGCGACCAGGTCAAGCCCCGCGACGCCGGACGGGCCGGCGGCTCGCCCGGTGCCCTCCAGCGGTCGATCGGGAACGCCGCCGTCGGGCGGATGATCGCGCGCGAGGCGGTACAGCGCGAGGCAGTACAGCGCGACGCGGACGGCGGCGCCGCGGTGCGGGACGCCGCCGCCGTCGCCGGGCGGGCGCACCGGCGGCTTCCGGGCGACGTGCAGCGGTCCATGGAGAGCGCCTTCGGCACCAGCCTGGACCACGTCCGGGTCTCGGTCGACGAGCGGGCCGCCGCGGGCATCGACGCCCGGGCGTACACCGTCGGCAGCAACATCGTCGTGCAGAACGCGGGCGTCCTGCGCGACGTCGAGACGATGGCCCACGAGATCCACCACACCACCCAGCACGACGCCCCGGCCGGCCTCAGCGACCCGGACGGCAGGTGGGAGCGCGAGGCCGCCGACGTCGGTGCCCGCGTCGCCCGCGGCGCGACCGTCCAGCGCCCGGTCCAGCGCCCGGTCCAGCGCCGAGCGGCCGACGGCCACGAAGGACACGTCCACGGCGCCGCGCTCCAGCGCCGGGTCGGCTTCGAGTTCGAGTCGCAGTGGCGGGTGCGCGACCACAACGACCTCACCGCGCAGGACGAGCAGGCCTACCAGGACGAGGTCACCCGGCGCGACGGCATCATCGGCCTGAAGATCCTCCGGAACATGGCCGCGAAGGTCGCCGTCGATCTCCTGGACGAGAACGAGCAGGCCAGGACGCCCAACGAGCTCACGACGGCGTGGATCGCCGAGCTGCCCCGGCAGGGCCCGGCCGACCCGCCGCGGTTCGAGGCGACCGACGCGGGCCGGGCCCGGCTGCAGCGGGCCCGGCAGGAGAGGCCCGACGAGTACGCACGGCACGCGGAGGGCGCCGCCTATCCGCTGATGGCAAACGGCGAGATCCGGGAGACCCCCATCCGCGGCCGGGACGTCCCGAAGATGGGCGTCGTCGGCCGGGGCACGGACTACAAGCTCACCTCGGACGTCAGCCCGACGGGCGGGTCGGCCCTGGAGTGGGTCACCGAGCCGCTCACCACGAAGGACGAACTCCTCGCCGTGATGGGCGAGATCACCCGGGTCTCGGCGGCCCTGGACGCCCGGAAGGACGAGGAGTCCTTCCCGCTCACGGACGTGCAGCTCGGGGGCTTCACGGCGGACGCCGGGATCATGGTCTTCCCGCTGGGCGGCGAGTTGGTCTACGCGCCGCAGATGACCGGCGGCTTCAAGCTGGACGAGCTGCCCCGGCTGGTGAAGTACCTCAACGTGCCGAACAAGAAGCCGTTCACCACCTCCGCTTCCGCCTTCGAGCAGCGGAAGGAGGCCAAGGACGACCTGCACACGGGCTCCCTCGGCGAGGTCGACCAGATCCGCAAGCAGGCGGAGGACCAGGCCAAGCGGCTCGGCAAGGACGTCACCGGCGGCGAGTCCACGGCCGCGCTGGTCGGCCTGGCCACCCTGGTCGGCAGCTACCTGGTGAACGGCGACAAGCTGCCGCCCAAGTCGAACTCGAAGTCGATCGCGGGCGGCCTGATGTCCCGCACGTCCTTCGCCCACAACTTCACCCTGCTGCCCCGCCCGTTCCGCGTCCACTTCCGCGAACACCCCGACCAGTTCGCCGCGTTCGTCCTCCGGGCGGCGGGCTTCGACCCGAGCGACACGCAGGCGCCGGTGTACTCCGACACCGTCGAACACGGCGACGCCGGCGACCGCCGGGAGCGGGCGATCCCCCTGACCCGTCACCAGTGGCTGATGGGCATGCCCACGGGCAAGGACCTCCTGCGGAAGTACACGAACCTGAACACGGCGGAGAAGGCGGACGTGACCCAGGACGACTGGGTGCACATCCACGGTTCCCTCGGCGCGCTCGGCAGCGTCGACGACCGGGTCGGCCCGCTCGGCAAGGAGGAGGTGGCCCTGGTCACCGAGCTGCGCCGGATGAAGGACGGCCTGCGGACCCCGAACCTCACGCCGCTCACGGTCGCCGCGTTCGACCTGGTCCAGCTGCTGAACGCGGGCATCTCACTCAAGTACAAGAAATAACAACACAGTTGAGCTGTGCGGGGACCCGCTCGATCGAGCGGGTCCCCGCACACGTGCCGCCGTCTACGGCACGGGCTGCTGCTGGGTGACGCAGTGGATGCCGCCGCCCTGGTTCCCGAGGTTGTCGATGTTGAGCTGGACGACGGTGCGGCCGGGGAAGAGGCCCTGGAGGACCCTCTTGGCGTTGGCGTCGGCGGTCGTGTCGCCGAACTGGGCCGAGATGACGGCACCGTTGCAGACGTAGTAGTTGGCGTAGGAGTCGACGAAGCTGCTGCTGACCGCGCGGATCAGGTTGTAGTCCGGCGACCGCAGCGCGGTGACCGCGATCGGCGTCCCCTGGGCGTCGGTGGACGAGGACAGGATCTGGTACTGCTGCTGCTCGTCGTTGGACCAGATGTCCGGCGGGTCGGCCGGGTTGGGGGTCTGGACGAGTCCGACGCCGGGGCCGAGGAAGCGCGAGGTGGCATCGACGTGGTCGTCGGTGATGTCCTGGCCGCTGATGCCGTCGAACCAGATGACCTTGCTCGCGCCGTAGGCGGCGCACATGGCCTGTTCGATCTGCGCCTGGGACAGGTTCGGGTTGCGGTCGGGGTTGATGATGCTGCTCCTCGTCGCCATCAGCGTCCCGGCGCCGTCGGTCTCGATGGCGCCGCCTTCACTGACCAGGCCGGCGGCAGTGAAGGGGAGGCCGAGGTAGGCGGCGACGCGCTGGGCGACGAGGGCGTCGTTGGCGTGCTGCTGGTGGTTGCCCCAGCCGTTGAAGTTGAGGCCGACGGCGTCCAGGCCGCCCGCGCCGTCGGTGCGGAAGACGGCGCCGGTGTCGCGCATCCAGCAGTCGTCGACCGGGATGGAGCCGATGACGGTGACGTTCGGGTTGGTGCAGGCGCGCCTGGCGGCGGCGACGCCGGCCGCGTTGGCGAGGAGGTGGACGGGCTCGTACTTCGCGACGGTGTTGGCGATGAGGGCGATGTTGGCCTGCACGCCGGAGAGCTTGCGCCCGTAGATGGTCGTGCTGTCGGGCCAGGCCATCCAGGTGCGGGTGTGCGGGACGCCGTCGGCCGGAACCGAGAACGCGCCCGCGAGAGCCGGGGCGGCCGGCGCACCGCCGCGCGGGGTCGTCGACCGTCCGGCGGCGCGGGCCCGGGGGCCGGTGGCCGCCGTGACGGCGGCGCCGGCGGCGGTCATGGCGGCCGCTGTCAGGAACCGCCGTCTGCTCGGGGTCCATTGGTCGGGGGTCTGATCGCTCATGGGGATCTCCCGTCAACTCGCCGTGGGGGTGGCGAGGTTGACCGGAAAGCTATAACTGGCCAAGCGCTCGGTCAATTCTTCGCGCAGAAGTCGGGACCGGTGGGGCGCCTGAGTCCGGACGGCCGGATCCGCCGATGTCCCGATGGCCGCTCCCCGGCGGTCGTTACAGTTGCGCCCATGGCGACGCGCGCGAACGACCAGACCCCCTCGGCCGCCGGGGACGCCGGGCGTCGACGTCCCTCGGCCAAGGGCGAGCAGACCAGAGCCCGCCTGATCGCGGCCGCCCGCACCCTCCTGGCCGGCGAGGCCGCCGGGCGCTTCACCACCCGCAACGTGGCCGCCCTGTGCGGGATTTCGCACGGGATGTGCCACTACCACTTCCAGGACAGGACCGACCTGATCGTGGCCGTGATCGAGGACATCCGGCCGGAGTGGATCACCCCGCTGGAGGAGGCGGTCGACCTCCCCGGGAGCTTCACCGAACGCGCCGAGCGCGTGATCGCCCTGCTGACCCGGCCCGAGAGCCCGGACCTCGCACACCTGCACTCGGCCCTGCACTGGCTCGCCCTCAACGACGACCGCATCAGGGAGCGCCTCGACGAGGACTACCGGCGCTGGCGCGCCTGCTTCGTGCGCCTGTTCCAGCTCCTGGCCGACGAACGACGGACCGGCCTCGACGCCAGGCTCCTGGGCGAGACCTTCGCGGCGGCCGTGGACGGCCTGGCCGCCGCCCAGTCGCTCGACGCCGGCACGGAGACGGGGACGGTGCTGCGCACCCTGATGACCGCGCTCACCGCCGCCTGACCCGGCTCGCCCGACCGGGCGCGGAGCCGTTCGGTTCCTTCCTCCGCCCTCCGGGTCAAAGACACCAGTCTCGGCGATCGGGCCTCCCCCGTCAGTCCGGATCGTTCCGGATTCCGCGCCGTGCGGCGGGTGACTACCGTCCCAACCGCTCGACCACCGGGCGGTCCGGACGGGCCGCCGTCACGCGCGTTCCCAGGAGGCCACGTTGACCGCCCAGCACCCCACCCGCAGGAGCATCCTCAGGACCGGCGGCGGGCTCGGCGCCGCGCTGGCGCTGGGCGCCGCCGGCTCGCTCGCCTCGGCGAGTCCCGCGGCAGCGGCCGGCGACGGCTTCGGCCTGAGCATCGTGGACCGCAACGAGAGCGACCCGCGGATGTGGTACTACCGCTTCCGCACCTCGGCGATCGGCTGGAACCCCGCCGTGAACGTGCTGCTGCCGGACGACTACCAGTGGAGCGGGCGCACCTACCCGGTGCTGTACCTGTTCCACGGCGGCGGCAACGACCAGGACTTCATCACCTTCGACCGGGCGGGCGTCCGCGACTGGACCGCCGGCAAGCCGATCATCGTGGTGATGCCGGACGGCGGGCACGCCGGCTGGTACTCCAACCCGGTCAGCTCCAACGCGGGCCCGCGCAACTGGGAGGAGTTCCACATCAACCAGCTGCTGCCCTGGGTCGAGGCCAACTTCCGCACCTACGCCGAGTACGACGGCCGCGCGGTGGCCGGCTTCTCGATGGGCGGCTTCGGCGCGCTGAAGTACGCCGCCAAGTACTACGGGCACTTCGCCTCGGTCAGCGCCCACTCCGGCCCGGCCAGCCTGCGCCGGGACGGCGGCCTGGTGGCGCACTGGGCGAACGCCTCCTCCGCCGCGCTGGACCTGAACGGCGGCACGGTCTACGGCGTGCCGCTCTGGGACCAGGCGCGGGTGAGCGCCGACAACCCGGTGGAGCGGATCGAGAGCTACCGCAACAAGCGGGTCTTCCTGGTGGCCGGCACCAGCCCCAACCCGGTCGACTGGTTCAGCACCGTCAACGAGACCCAGGTCCTGGCCGGGCAGCGCGAGTTCCGCTCCCTGCTCGACGGGGCGGGCATCCCGTACGACGCGCGTGAGGTGCCCGGCGGCCACGAGATCCGGCCGGACATGTTCCGGCAGGACCTGGACGGCATCATCGACCGCCTGCGCAAGGCGTGAGGGCCGCCCCGGTGTTCCCCTCCCTCCTCCGGCGCGCTTCGCGACCCGCACCGGCCCCGGCACCGGCCCCGGCACCGGCCCCGGCCACCCCGCTGCATCGGGTCCTGGTCTCCGCGCTCGCGCTGCTCGGTATGACGGCGGGCCTGACGGTCGGCGTCGGCGCCACGCCGGCGCCGGCCGCCACCGGCATCGACCTCTGCGCCGAGGTCGGCTACACCGCAGGCTTCCGGGGCGACGCCCTGGTGACCGCGATCGCCGTCGGCATGGCCGAGTCCAGCTGCAACCCGCTCGCGTCCAACGTCCAGAACAACACGCCGCCGTCCACCGACCGGGGCCTGTGGGAGATCAACAGCTACTGGCACCCCGAGGTCAGCGACGCCTGCGCCTACGACGCCCAGTGCAACGCCAACGCGGCCTACCGCATCTCCAACAAGGGCACCGACTGGGCGCAGTGGTCGACCTACAAGGAGGGCGCGCACCTGCGGTACCTGGACGCGGCCCGGGCCGCCGCCGACCGGCTCGGCCACCACGACCCCGGGCCGGCCCCGGTCGTCTACCCGACGCAACCCGGCCGGGTCGTCTCGGCGCGCTCGGCGGACGGCCGCCTGGAGGTGTTCGCAGCCGGGGCGAACGGCGTCTCGCACGCCTGGCAGAACAAGGTGAACGGCGACTGGTCCGAGTGGGAGTCCCTCGACGGCCCCGGCGGCGCCCGGCTGACGATCGGCGCGGACGCGGACGGCCGCCTGGAGCTGTTCGCCCTCAACGGCAGCACGCTCCAGCACCGCTACCAGCTCCAGCCCTCCGGCGCCTGGTCGGGCTGGGACACGTTCGGCACCGGCGGCCACAACCTCGCGGTCGGCGCCAACCAGGACGGCCGCCTGGAGGTCTTCGCCTCCGGCCCGGTCGGCGTCTTCCACCGCTACCAGACCGCGCCCAACAGCGGCTGGTCCGGCTGGGAGCCGGCCGGCGGCGGCCCCGCCGACAGCGAGATCGGACTCGGCAAGTCCCCCGACGGGCGCCTGGAGGTCTTCGCCCTCAACGGCTCCACCTTCCAGCACATGTGGCAGACCGCCGCCAGCGGCGCCTGGTCGGGCTGGGAGACCTTCGGTGACGGCGGCCACGACCTCACCGTCGACCACAACCAGGACGGCCGCCTCGAAGTCTTCGCGTCCGGCTCCGCCGGCGTCTACCACCGCTACCAGACCAACCCCACCACCTGGTCCGGCTGGGAACCCACGGGCGGGCCGGCCGACTCCCAGCTGACCAGCGAGCACGCGCCGGACGGCCGGGTGGAGGTCTTCGCCATCAACGGCACCACCGCCCAGCACCTGTGGCAGACCGGCGTGAACGCCCCGTACGACAAGTGGGTCGCCTTCGGCGGCCCCGGCACCGAGATCACCGCGGCGGCCAACGCCGACGGCCGCATCGAGGTCTTCGGCTCCAGCGGCGCCGGTGTCCACCACCGCTGGCAGACCGGCTTCTCCACCTGGTCCGAGTGGTCCTGGCTCAACACCACCTCCGGCCCCGCCGTCGGCTGAGGCCGACCTGCGTGTGGTCGCCCGGTCCCCGGCCGTTCCGGGGACCGGGCGTCTCGCGTCGCGGCGTCGGCCTCAGGCGTTAGACGTCAGGCGTCAGGCCTCAGGCCTCAGGCCTCAGGCCTCAGGCCTCAGGCCTCAGGCGTGGCACCGCAGCATCGTCAGCGGCGGATTGGCGGCGAAATCGGCCCAGAAGTCCTCGCCGTACTCGCGCACGCCGGCCTCGGAGATCTCCAGGGGCACCCAGGTGATGTCCTTGAATCCGGCCGCGTGCAGCGACCGTTCGTAGGTCTCGCGGCTGGGCGGGTTCGCGACGAAGGAGATCGGCGGGTCGAGGAGCGCGGTGATCCTCACCCGCGGCCCGATCTCGGTCACCTCGCCGAGCGATTCGCACAGGAAGCCGTACTTGGCCAGGGACGGCCCGTCGAAACGGTAGTCCGGGTGCTGCACGAAGGCGAAGAACTCGGCCCCGCCCGCGAGGCTGCGGTGGATGTTGCGACACATCCGCTCGATGGTGGCGACGTCGTCGGCGTAGTTGAAGCACTGGACCGCGACCGCGAGGTCGAACCGCTCCTCGTAGACGGGCAGTTCGGCGACGTCGCCGACCTCGTACTCCACGCCCAGCGGCTCCTCGCCCTCCATGGCCCGGGCCGCGCCGACCATCTCGGAGGAGATGTCGACACCGAGGACGCGGGATGCGCCCCGGCGCTTGAACTCCCGGCTGTAGAAGCCGGTCCCGGAGGCCAGGTCCAGGACGGACCTGCCGGTCACGTCGCCCACCAGGGCGAGGAAGCCGGGCACCTCCCCGTAGCGCGTCAGCGGAAGGGTCTTGAAGCCCTCGAACGCCTCGCCGATCTCGTCGTACAGCTGACCGGTCATCATGCTCCCCGTTCGTCCACGGCATCGGCCCTCGTCCGGGCCGAAGCTCCTGCCGGGAAGTCTCGCTTCCGGCCACCGGAGCGCCGTACTGGCGGAAACCACAAATGTGCCGCAGCTACAGCCGCCGTTCTCGTCGCGTTCGCGCCGCGCGGCTGGTCGCCGCTACGGGCCCCGCTCCCGCCCGGCTCGCACTCCGGTCGACCGGCTCGGACTGCGGCGGAAGGTCGCGGCGGCGGCGGACCGGGGAGAGGTGGACCGGCAGGAAGGCCGTCGCGATCAGAGCGCCGCCCGCCCACAGCGCGAGGTGGACTCCGGCCAGTTGGCCGATCGCGCCGGCGACCGCGGCGCCGATGGCGAGGGCTCCCGTCAGCAGGAAGCGGAAGGTGGCGTTCATCCGGCCGAGGAGGGCGTCGGGGGTCATCCGCTGGCGCAGGCTCACGCCGAGCACGTTGTCCGTGCCGATCTTGAGCATGGCCAGGAACCAGCCGCACCCGGCGAGCCACAGCCAGGCTCCGTGGCCGACCAGGGGCACCAGGAGGCCGGTCGGCGACAGGCAGAGGCCGGCCACTGCGAGGGCGCGGCCGTGACCGAGCCGGGCGGCGAGCGGGCGGGCGCAGCGGGCGCCCAGCAGGAGGCCGGCCCCGCCCGTGGCCCAGAACAGGCCCAGGGTGCCCGCGGACAGGCCGAGTTCGCGGATGAAGAGGATCGGGAGCGTGGTGTTGACGATCTGCGAGCCCAGGTTTGCGAGGGTCGCGGTGAGCGCGAGCGCCCGGAGCTCCGGATTGCCGAAGACGTGGCGCAGGCCCTCCGTGATCTGCGCCCGCAGCCGGGCGGGCCGCCCGGGAGCCGGGGAGGCCGGGAACCGGCGCAGCGCGGTGAGTTGCACGGCGGAGGCGAGGTAGCAGACGGCCGTGGCCGCGACCGCCACCGGGGCCGTCAGCACCTGCACCAGTCCGCCGCCCGCGCCGCGCCCGGCGACGTTGCCGAGGGCGATGAGGCTCACCACGGCGGCGTTGGCCCGTACGAGTGCTTCCCGGCCGACGAGTTGGGGCAGCACGCTCTGCGCGCCGATGTCGAAGAAGACGGTGGCGGCGCCGTTCAGGAGCACGAGCGTGTACAACTGCCCGAGCGTGAGGGCGTGTTGCCACCATGCGAGCGGTACGGAGGCGAAGAGCAGGGCGCGGGCCAGATCTGCGGCGATCAGCACCCTGCGGTGCCGCAGGCGGTCGACCCAGGCTCCGGCGGGCAGTCCGATGAGGAGGAAGGCGGCGGTGCCCAGGGCCCCGAGCAGGCCGGCCTGGGCCGGGGTCGCGTCGAGGGCGGAGACGGCGATGAGCGGGACGGCGACGTAGCTCACGTTGGTAGCGAGCTGGCTGAGCGTGGTCGCGGCGAACAGGGTGCGGAAGTCCGGTACGGACCAGGGGGATCGGGATCGCGTGGTCACCTCGCCACCGCCGGTGCGGGTGTCCGGCGCAGCCGGGTCATCGCCACTCCGGCGAGGACGACGGCCATGCCCGTGAGGGTCCTCGGGCCGACGGGTTCGTCGAGGACGAGCGCGCCCAGCAGGATCGAGACGACGGGCAGCAGGTAGCCCACGGTGGCGGCGTCGGTGGCGCCTTCACTGGCGATGATGCGGTAGGTGAGGTGGAACGTCACCCCGGTGGAGAGGACCCCGAGCACGGCCGCCGCCATCAGCGACGTCGCGCCGAGGTGGGTCGGCAGCGCGCCGCCCGCGGGTAGCGTCAGCGCGGTCAGTCCGGTCGCCGCGAGCAGTTGGGCGGCGGAGAGCGAGAGGGTGGGCGTGCCCCGGCCGACCAGGTGGCGCCGCATGTAGGCGAAGGCGACGGCGTAGCTCAGCGAGGCACCGAGGATGGCGAGCGCGCCCCAGCCCACCGCATCGCCGTGCTGCCAGGGCGCGAAGATCAACAGTGTGCCGCCGAACCCGAGCAGGAGTCCGCCCAGCCGGAGCGCGCCCGGCCGGCGGTCGGTGCCGAGGGCGAGGCCGATCAGCAGCGACCACAGCGGAGTCGTCGCGTTCAGCACGCCCGCCAGGCCGGAGTCGACGGTCTGCTGACCGAAGCTGAACAGGGTGAACGGCAGGGCGTTGCAGAAGAACGCGGCCACCACGACGTGCCGCCACGTCGCGGCCGAGCGCGGCAGCCGCAGGCGCCGGGCGAGGCACATCACCACCAGGACGAGGGCCCCCAGGGCGCAGCGGACGACCGTCACCTGAGCCGGACGCAGGCCGTCCAGGGCCAGTCGGATCCACAGGAACGTGGATCCCCAGAGCAGCGCGAGGACTCCCACGCGTGACCAGTACAGACTTGCGGTTCTCATGGGAGGAACGCTGCCCGGACCGATTCGACAGCACAAGCGAAAAGATCTTCATCTCCTTTAAGCTGTGCTACATGCTCGATGTGAGGCGTATGCAGGTGCTCCGGGCCGTCGTGAGCAGCGGATCGGTCACCGCCGCCGCGGCCAACCTGGGGTACACCCCCTCGGCCGTGAGCCAGCAGATCGCGGCCCTGGAGCGGGAGGCCGGGACCGCCCTGCTGGAACGGGCCGGCCGGGGCGTGCGGCCGACGGAGGCCGGACGCCTGCTGACCGAACACGCCGCCACCATCAGCCGCAACGTCGCCGAGGCGGAGACGGCCCTGGCCGAACTGCGGGCCGGACGCACCGGACGGCTCGCCATCCGCTACTTCGCGACGGTCGGGGCCCGGCTGGTGGCGCCCGCCGTCGCCCGGGTGCGCCGGGAACACCCCGGCGTGCGGATCGACCTGCGGCTGAACGACCCCGAGGACCCGCTCGGCGAGGTGGCCGACGGCCGGGCCGACCTCGCCCTGGTGATCGGCGGCCCCGAGGCCTCCGTGCCGGGCGTCCGGCTGGTGCACCTGCTCGACGACGCCTACGTGGCGGTCCTTCCCGCGGACCACCCGCTGGCCGCCAAACGCGTCCTCGACCTCGCCGACCTCGCCGAGGAGCCGTGGATCGGCAGCGAGCCGCCCGGCCCCTGCCTGGAACCCGTGCTCCGGGCCTGCGCCGCCGCCGGCTTCAGCCCCGACGTCGTGGTGGACGGCCAGGACCACGCCACCGCCCGGGGTTTCGTCGCCGCCGGCCTCGGCGTGGCCGTGATGCCGAGGCTGGGGCTCACCGGCCGCCACCCCGACGTCGTGGTCCGCCGGGTGCGCCGCCCCGAACCGGTCCGCACCGTCCACGCCGCCGTCCGCGAGACCGCCCTGTCCCACCCGGCGGTGCAGGGCCTGCTCGACGCCCTCCGGGAGGCGGCCGCCCAGCGATGACGGCCCGGCACCCGACCGCCCCGCGTCCTCGCCGCCGCCCTCGCCACCACCACCGCCACCGCCACCGCCACCGCCCTTGACCAGCCGGAACACCCGCTGCGCCGACCGAAATCGGATGCCGTCGGCCGGCTGCTGCCCCTAGGATCCGCACCATGGCAACACGACTCGTGCAGATCAACATGAAGGCCCACGACGACGACGCGCTCGGCCGCTTCTGGGCGGAGGCGCTCGGCTGGGGTGTCCACCACGAGGCGCCCGGCGTGACCAACCTCGAACCCGTGGGCTTCGCCTACCCCGACCCCGCGGCCGTCTGCATCGACATCATCGCCCGCCCGGAGCCCAAGACGGCGAAGAACCGGGTCCACGTCGACCTGGCCACCACCTCGGCCGCCCACCAGGCCGAGCTGGTCGCGCGCCTGAAGGACCTCGGCGCGACGCTCGCCGACGTGGGCCAGGGCGAGGTCCCCTGGACCGTCATGGCCGACCCCGAGGGCAACGAGTTCTGCGTCCTGGAGCCCCGCGAGGTCTACCGGGACACCGGGCCGATCGCCGCGGTGGTGGTCGACTGCACCGACCCGCGCGAGATGGCGCGGTTCTGGGGCGGGGCGACGGACTGGACGCTGCACGAGGTCGCCGACGACCACGCGACCATGCGCTCCTCCCAGGGCATCGGCCCCTACCTGGAGTTCATCCGCACCCCCGACACCAAGAGCGGGTGGAACCGCGTCCACCTCGACGTCAGCCCCTACCGCGGTGACGACGTGGCGGCGGAGGAAGCCCGGCTGCGCGCCCTGGGCGCCACCGACCCCGGCATCGACCAGTCCGTCATCTCCTGGAGGATCCTGACCGACCCGGAAGGCAACGAATTCTGCCTCCTCAGCCCCCGCTGAGCTCGGCGAACTGCACTACGTCGCCAAGATCGTCCACGACGGTCAGGTCTACGGCACCCTGGAGGCGAACGGACACGACGCCGGGGTCGACGCCAACGACATGTTCGTCGTGCTCTCGATGGACGGCACGGTGCACGCCTGGATGGGCGGCTCCCACAAGGGCCCGGGCACCTTCAAGCTCGCGGGCGGCTGGACGGCCAAGGTCACCAAGCTCGGCGAGCTCCACTACCGCGCGGACATCCTCGGCCTGGACGGCGTGGTGAACGGCACGTTCGAGGCCGACCAGCACGACGCCGGGGTCGACGCCAACGGCGTGTACATCGTGCTCGGCATCGGCGGGGAGATCAGCGCCCACGAGTGAGCGGGGCAACCGCCGCCTCCACCGGCCCGCCCTCGCCGCTCCCGCCCTGAGACGGATGCGGACGGCAAGAGGCCGCCCCGTCTCACCGGCGGGGCGGCCTCTCCCTACATCGCCATCGGTCCCTCGGCGGGACGTGTCACCAGCTGAAGTAGCCGTGCGACATCCAGCCGGTGACGCCGCTGTCGACGTCGTAGACCAGGTCCCACTGGCCGTCACCGGACACGTCGCGGTGCGCCAGCCGCTGGCCGGTGTAGCAGAGGCCGAGGATCGCGCCCGAGGTGCTCGGGTCGGAGCGGAGGCGGACACCGTCCCCGGTGCAGTGGCCGTAGACGTCGTCGGCGTAGGCAGGCGTGGCCAGCGTGGCGCCGCCGATGGCGACCGCGACGGCGAGGCCGACCGCTGCCATGGTGCGCTTCCCCCGTGCTGCGAAAGACACAGTTTCTCCTCGATGAACCATGTGACGCCAAGTCAGATGATCTTGGCGCCAGAGAACATAACATGTTCATGATCTTCAAATGGCGCTGAGAAGGCTTTGATTGACGGATCATCACACTCCTTCACACCCCCTCCCCACCAAGGCGGTAGACGGTGATGCCGCCGCCGCGGACCGGGGCGCACCCGGCGGAGGCGAGCGCGCGAAGGGCGTCGGCCTCCTGCCGCGCGGGGAACGAAGTGCCCCAGTACGCGGGGTTGGTGGACCAGAACCGCCAGCCCAGCGTCGGCACCGCGAGCAGCAGGAGCGGGGACCGCAGCGCCAGGAAGGCCGTGGGAGCGAGCAGCACGGCCAGGGTGACCCACTTCTGGCCCGGCATCAGGAGTCTGGCGACCGGATCGCCGGACGGCCCGTCCACGCTGGACAGGTACGGGTACACGCCGTCGGGGTTGAGCCCGGGGACGACGACGAGCACCACCAGGGCGAGGGTGAGGGCCGCGAGTGCGGCGAGGAAGGCGCCGAGTGCGCGGCGGCCGTGGAGGAACAGGCAGCAGCCGACGGCCGCGAGCGTGGCCGCCACCCGCCTCGACGAGGCCCGCTCCGGCGGCGCCGGCCTCGGCCACACCCCGACCGCCCTGCGCCGTCTGCTGGCACTGGCGCAGGCGAGCCGGGTCGGGTGACGGCGCGGCAACCGGCCGGCCGCGAGGCCGGAGCGTGCGATCACCGCCCATACTCGGCCGAGGGGACGCCTCGGGAGAGCGGGAAGCCCATCCGGTTCACCACCGGCGTCATCGGCCCGCGCACCACCTGCGCGTAGCAGGTCGCCGACCGGGCCGGTTCGCCCCCGCTCCACGGCGCGTTGGGGGCCGGCGGCGGCGCGCGTTCGGTGCGGCGCGCCCCGGGCGGGCGGTGGCGGGGCGTCGGCGCGGCCCCGGCCGTCAC
>NZ_JBHVPD010000093.1:37880-44711 GCF_042887525.1 Kitasatospora sp. NPDC057936 | reverse complement strand
GGCTCGGCCCGGCCGCCGCGGCTGCGGATGGTGACGGAACAGCGGAAGGCGACGGGACGGCGGTCGGGGACGGCGGGACGGAGACGTCGGAGGCGGGCACGAACGGCGGAGCGACCACCGGGACGAAGATCGGCAGCAA
The DNA here is from genome assembly GCF_042887525.1 of Kitasatospora sp. NPDC057936. NCBI lineage: Bacteria > Bacillati > Actinomycetota > Actinomycetes > Kitasatosporales > Streptomycetaceae > Kitasatospora > Kitasatospora sp. NPDC057936. The sequence continues at coordinate 44,572 of NZ_JBHVPD010000093.1, read as the reverse complement.
ACCGGCGGGCGCCGGTACGAACACCTCCTCGGCGGTCGCCGACGGGCTCGACGAGGGCGACGGAACCGCCGACACCGCAGGCCTGGACGCCGAAGCCGAGGCCGAAGCGGACGGCTTCGGTGAGCCCGCCGCACTCGGACTCGGCCTGACCGCGCCGGGCGACGCCGAGGGCGACGGCCCGACCGGACTCGGCACCGCGGCACTCGGCGGAACGGGGCCGGGCGCCACCGGACCGGCCGCCGGAGCCGGCGCCGCCGCGACGCGGACCCGCACCGGATCCCCGGCCGCCGCGTTCCCCGCCAGGTCCGTCGCCGTGACGGTCAACGCCTGCTCACCGTTCGTCAGGTCCCGGTTGGCGGTGCAGGTCCAGCTCCCATCGACGGCCGCCGCCGCCCCGCACAGGACCACCCGCCCGTCCGAGGCGGCCCCGCCCGCCTGGGCGGTGACGAGCACCCGCGTGCCCGTCCCGGCCCGTCCGGCGAGCCTGGGCCGCGCCGTGCGGACGGTCTCGCCGGCGGCCGGCGCGGTGAGCACCGGCTTGTCCGGCGGGACGGTGGTGACGACGAGCGCCACGGCCTTGCCCGCCATCCGGTTGCCGGCCGCGTCCACGGCGACGGGGGTCAGCTGGTGCCGCCCGTCCGCCAGGTTCTCCACCGGCAGGCAGGACCACTCGCCGTCGGTGCGCACCGTGGTGCTGCACAGGTCCCCGGCGGACCCGCCGCGCACCCCGGCCGGCTGGTCGCCGACCGAGACGGTGTCGCCCGCCTCGCCGGTGCCGGTGAGCTGGAGCCCGGGGTCGTTGGTGTACTCGGGGAGGGTGAGCACGGGCGCGGCGGGCGGGGCGGTCTTGACGGTGAGCCGCACGGGCTCGCCGCGCAGCACCACGCCGCCGCTGGTGGTCTCGACCGGGGTGAGGCTGTGCCGGCCCGCGGCGAGCGCGTCGCCGGGGCGGCAGTTCCAGTCGCCGCCGCGCTCGACGCGCGCCCGGCAGAGCGCCGCGTCCCCCTCGCGGACCTCGACCGAGGCCCCGGCGACGGCGCCCTCACCGCGGATCCGCGGCCGGACGTCGGCGGTCGCGGTGCCGTCCACCGGTTCGGCGATCTCGGGCCGGGCGGCCCCGACGGTCAGTTTGATCCGCTGGTCGGAGACCTCCCCGGAGTCGGCGAAGCCGCCGGAGGCGATCAGCTGGGCCGGGTCCCGGGCGATCCGCAGCCGGGCCCAGGTCTCGCCGCTCGCGGCGCCGGAGGGAACGGTCCACTCCAGGGTCGCGGTGCCCGTACCGGGCTGGACCTCGGCCTGCACCCGGTGGGCCGGGTCGAAGCGCCCGCTGTGGTCCCAGTCGATCCAGCCGGCCAGGGTCGCCGGCTGGTCGCCGACGGCCACCGGGACGGTGAGCCGGTAGTAGCGGCCGATCGCGGCCTCGGCCGGGAAGCCGAGGGACGGGTCGGCGCCCCGGTACTCGCCGCGGCCGGGCTGGAGCTTGGGCGGCACCGGGTTGGCCCAGACGTTGTGCCGGTCGGTCGTGCCCCGCACCGCGACGGCGGTCCGCGGGTCGCGGCGCGCCGACGGGTCGGCGTCCGCGCCGAGGAAGAGGTCGGAGACCACGTGCGAGGCGTTGCCGTAGGCCTGGGGGGCGGTGCCGAGGCCCTCGTCGACGGTGACGGTGTAGGCCTGGCGCAGGACGGGCGGGGCGGTGGTGCTGCCGGCCCGGGCCGTGCTGCGCTGCTCGACCCGGAAGACGGCGGTGCGGAACGTGCCGGCGAGCTCCAGGCTGCCCTCGGCGGCCGCGCCGCCCGAGCCGTCGGTGCTGCCGTCGGAGCCGGCCGGCGCGAGGGTGTTGGCGTCGACCGTCCAGCCGGGCCAGTCGGTGCGGTTGACCAGCGCCGGGGCGCTCGGGCTGCCGCCGGTGAGGGTGAGCCGGGCGGCGGTGGTGGTGCTCCCGGACTTGCCGGTCGCGAGGGCGGCCAGCCCGCTCGCGTGCAGCCGGGGGTTGCGCACGGAGCGCGAGAAGGTGAGCCGGAGGGTGCCGACCGTGCGCCAGGAGCCGTCGGCCTGTGGCCGCGCGTCGTGGATCCGGAACGTCTGGGCCGGGTCGCCCGGGCGCGTTCCGTCCGCGTACAGCCCGGCCGCGCGCCCCCCGCCGGCGCGGTCGGCCAGCTCGCCCGGTTCGGCGGTCGCGTCGAAGCCCGGCGAGGTGGCGAGGTCGAACCGGACGGAAAGGCCGGAGGGCAGGACCGCGCGCTGCTCGGCGCTCCAGGTGTCGGGGGACTGCTGGGCCGCCGAGGGCTGGTTCCAGACGATGAGGAGCCCTGCCGCGAAGGCGGCCAGGGCGGCGGCCGTGCGGGGGAACTGTCGGCGCATCCGGCTCTCCTTCGCGGTCGGCTGCCGGGTGGCGGGCAGTCTGGGCACAAGATGTGACAAAACGGAATCACGATGCCGAGCCGGTCATACTGCGACACCTGGGCTTCGGGCCGTGTCCCACCCGTTTGGAGGTCGTCCGGGCGGCAGGACGGGATGTACCCGAACCGGGCCGATTCATCCCCTACGGATACGAAAGAAGCCCCCGGCCGACGGCCGGGGGCTTCTTGTTGGTGCGCTCAGCAGGATTCGAACCTGCAACCTCTTGATCCGTAGTCAAGTGCTCTATCCGTTGAGCTATGAGCGCAAGGATCGGGCGAACCCGATCTTGCGGAGGTTGGTGCGCTCAGCAGGATTCGAACCTGCAACCTCTTGATCCGTAGTCAAGTGCTCTATCCGTTGAGCTATGAGCGCTCGCCCCGGTGAACGTGTCTCCGTGGCGTTGCGGGAACAACATTACATGACCTGCGACGCAGGACGAAATCGATTGCTCCGGCCCCGCCCGCCCCCGCCTGGACGTGCCCGGACATGCCCGGACATGCGAAGGGCCCCGCCGACGAGATCGTCGGCGGGGCCCTTCGGCTGGCGGAGGCTGAGGGATTTGAACCCTCGATCAGGAATAACCCCGAAACCGCATTAGCAGTGCGGCGCCATAGACCGGACTAGGCGAAGCCTCCTCCACAAGGACCGCACCCGCTTGGCGGACGCGCTCCGTGTGCCTGTGATGATGCCACACCCGTGGGGCTCGGCACCAACCACCGCCAACGTTACTAGCCGGGTCGTCCCCACCGCAAAGAAGAATGAGATACTGCCGACTCCGGAGGAGCTGCCCCAAGCCGAGGAGACCTGTCGACGTGAGCAGCAGGCCGATCCGAGGCGCTGCTCGCCTCGCCGCCATACTCGACGCCCTGCCCGACGCGTTGTTGCTGGTGAACAGCAACGGCACCGTCGTGGATGCCAACGCCGCGGCCGTCCAGCTGCTCCAGGCCCCGGGCACCTCGCTCGTCGGCATGGGCGTGCTGGGCCTGCTGCCCGAGTTCGATCCCAGCCGGATCCCCGGCTCGATGCGCCCGGCCCCGCGCGAGGCCGACACCCTCGACCGCCCGGTCCGGATGACCGCCCACCGCACCGACGGCACCACCCTCCCCGTCGAGGTCTCCGGCAACGACTTCGCCGACGACGGCGCCGGCGAGGGCCGCGGCTACGCGCTCTCCCCGCTCGTCCCGTACGACCCGTACCGTGACGGCTCCCGCTCGCCGTCCGCGAGCGACCTGCTCCTGCTGCTGGTCCGGGACCTCTCCAGCCGGCTCGGCGTCGAGGCGGAGCTGCGCCGCCAGCACAAGCAGACCGAGATGATCCTGCGGGCCGCGGCCGAGGGCGTGCTCGGCGTCGACCTCGAAGGGCGCTGCGTGCTGGTCAACCCGGCCGCCGCGCACATCCTGGAGTACCGCGCGAGCGAGCTCGGCGGGCGCGAGCTGCACCCGCTGATCCAGCACTCCCGGGCCGACGGCAGTCCGCTGGAGCTGGAGGAGTCCGCGCTGATGGACACCCTGACCTCCGGGCGCAAGCACCGGGTGCGCGGCACCGTGCTGTGGCGCAAGGACGGCCGCCCCGTCACCGTCGACCTCACCACCGCCCCCGTGCGCGACGGCGACCAGCTGGTCGGCGCGGTGATGACCTTCACCGACCGCAGCCGCGAACTCGCCCTGGTCGCCCGCAACGAGCACCTCACCGCCGTCCTGGAGAGCGAGCTCGGCGGCGCGCTGACCGCGCTCAACCAGCGCCTGGACGCGCTCGCCGCCGACCCCGCCGGGCAGTTGTGGCCGGAGGCCAACTGGACGCTGCGCCGCCTCGCCGACGAGTGCCGCCGCTTCGGCCGGCTGATCGACGGCGTGCTCGCGCACCAGCGCTCCGAGGCCGGCGAGGCCGCCCAGCCCGACGGCAAGGACGCGAAGGACGGCAAGGGCGAGGGCAAGGGCGCCGAGCGGCGGGTGCCGGTAGCGCTGGACAAGATCGTCCGGCGGGCCGTCGAGGACGCCGGCGAGCTGGTCGGCGCGGGCCGGGTGCGCTTCTCGGTGCACGCCGCCGGCGTCGAGGTGATCGCCGACGAGCGGCGCCTCGCGCAGGCCGTCGCCCACCTGGTCGCCGACGTCAGCGGCGTCGGGCTCTCGCTGGACGCCCCGACCACCCCCTCCCCCGGCCTGGCCGCCCCCGGCGGCCCGGCGGCCCCCCCGTCCGCCGGCGAGCCGCCGCTGGTCGTCCTCGCGGCGGCCCAGCGCGGCGACGTCGCCCGGGTCGAGATCCGCGGCCCCGGACGCGGCGGCAGCCCCGTCCACCTGCCGATAGCCCGGGCGGTGGTCGAGCGCCACGGTGGCGTGCTCCAGCCGCACGAGCTGCCCGGCAAGGCCGGCACCACGTACGTCGTCGAGCTGCCGCTGGACCTGGTCGCCGCGAAGGCCGCCGCCGAACGCGCCGCCGCCGAGGGCCGCTCCGACCGGCCCAAGGAGGGCGACAGCGCCGTCCTGCCCGACCTGCCGGGCATCCCCCAGCTGCCCGCGGCCCGCCGCTCCGAGGACGACCGGCCCGCCGAGCGCCCCGCGGACGCCGAGGCGGACCGCGCGCCCGCTGAGGAACCCACCCCCGAACGGCGCGGACGCCGCGGCCGGCCCGCCACCGAGACCCCGCCGCCCGCCGCCCCCCAGCCCGTGGACGGCCAGGCCATGGACGGCCAGGCCCCCGCCGACCAGTGGCCGAACGCCCCGGCGCGGATCGAGCGGGCCGTGCCCGAGCAGTGGAACGGCACCGGCAACGACGCCGCCTACGGCCGCCGGACCCCGCCGGAGCCGGACGGCGCGCAGCCCGACCCGTGGGGCAAGGACGACGGCCGGTCCGGCCCGGCCTACGCCGTCCCGGTCGAGGGCGAGCACCGGCCGGAGCGCCCCGCCGCGCGCGGCCCGCTCGCGCTCGGCCCCGGCACCGGCGACGCGCCGGCCACCGGGACCCCGGCCGAGGGCACCCCGACCGACGGGACCAAGCCCCGCCGCCGCCGTGCCCGGGAGGCCGCCGAGGACTCCTCCGGCGGTCTCTCCCTGCCCGGCCTGCCCGAGAGCCCCGTCTACCCCGGCCTGGAGCACGCCCTCCCGGCCGGTCCTGCGCCCGCCCTGCCCGAGCCGGCCGCCGCGCCGACCGGCCGCCGCCGGCGCCTGGCCGTACCGCCCGGCCCCGCGCCGGAGACGCCCGCCGCGCCTTCGCCCTCCACCGCGCTGGAGCCCGCCCGCCCGGCCCTGCCGGCCGCGGAGAGCCCTGCGGACTCCGCCCCGAGACCGGTCGGCACCGGCCTCGGCGAGCTCGCCCCGCCGCGCCCGCTCGGCCCCCCGCCGGTACCGGCCGTCCCGGCCGAGGCCCGCACCGCCCCGCGCGCCGCGATCGCCGAACTGCCCGCGGGCGGCAGCGTGAACCTGGACAAGCCCGCCGGCGAGGAGCAGGGCACGCGCCGGCTGCTGGTGTGGCCCGAGCCCGACCCGGCCACCAGGCAGGCCCTCCAGGAGCGCGGCTACCGCCCGGTGATCGTCCGCTCCCGCGAGGAGGTCGACGCCCAGGTCGCCGGCTTCCCCGCCGCGCTCTTCGTCGACCCGCTGACCGGCCCGATCACCCGCACCGCCCTGCAGTCGCTGCGCACCGCGGCGCTCAACAGCCGGGTGCCGGTGCTCGTCACCGCCGGCCTCGGCCAGGCCACCCGGGACGCCGCGTACGGCGCCGACCCGGCCGTGCTGCTGCGCGCCCTCGCGCCGCGCGACGGCGAGCACCACGCCCCGCGCGTCCTGCTGGTCGAGAGCGACCCGGACATCGCCTCGGCGATGATCAACAGCCTGGAGCGGCGCGGCATGCACGTCGAGCACGCGACGGACGAGAACGACGCCGTCTCCCGGGCCAGCAGCGTGCAGCCCAACCTGGTGGTGATGGACCTGCTCCAGATCCGCCGCCGCCGGGTCGGCCTGCTGGACTGGCTGCGCGCCAACGACCGGCTGCACCGGACCCCGCTGGTGGTCTACACCTCGGTCGACCTCGACCCGCGCGAGCTGCCCCGGCTGCGCACCGGCGAGACGGTGCTGTTCCTCGCCGAGCGCTCGACCAGCGCGGACGTCCAGTCGCGGATCGTCGACCTGCTCGGGCGGATCGGCGCGATGGGCGAGGCCGGCGTCGCCGCCGCGGGCTGAGCACGACGGAGGGCCGGCCACCCCGCTCGGGGTGGCCGGCCCGCCGTCGTTACGCGGGCTCTACGTTGCCAGCACCCGTTCGGCCAGGTAGTGACGCCCGGTAGTGGCCCGGGGGAC
>NZ_JBHVPD010000093.1:0-37870 GCF_042887525.1 Kitasatospora sp. NPDC057936 | reverse complement strand
GCGGCGCCGCCGGGGGCGCCGCCCGTGGGTGGCCCGCCCCCCCCGCGGGGGGGGCCCGCCCCTCCGTCGTACCGCGGTCACTCCTTGCCGAGCACCGTGACGTCCAGTTCGTCCGCCGCGTAGCTGGCCCGGATCACCTTCTTGTCGAACTTGCCGACCGAGGTCTTCGGCACCGACTCGACGATCGACCAGCGCTCCGGCAGCTGCCAGGAGGCGATCCGCCCGGCCAGGAAGGCCCGCAGTTCGGGCAGCCCGGCCGTCGCGCCCGGGCGCAGCACGACGGTGGCCAGCGGGCGCTCGCCCCACTTCTCGTCCGGGACGGCGACCACGGCGGCCTCGGCCACCTCGGGGTGGGCCATCAGCTGGTTCTCCAGGTCGACCGAGGAGATCCACTCGCCGCCGGACTTGATGACGTCCTTGGCGCGGTCGGTGAGGGTCAGGTAGCCGTCGGCGGTGATGGTGCCGACGTCGCCGGTGCGCAGCCAGCCGTCCTCGGAGAACTTGTCGTCCGGGCGGAGCGGGTCCTGTCCGGCGCCGCCGTAGTACGCGCCGGCGATCCAGGGGCCGCGCACCTCCAACTCGCCCGCCGCGACGCCGTCGTGGGCCATCCGCTCGCCGCCCGGGCCGATCAGCCGGGCCTCGACGGAGGCCGGGAAGATGCCCTGGGTGATCCGGTAGGGCCACTCCTCCTCGGGGGTGAGGCCGCCGGGCGGCTGGGCGAAGGAGCCGAGCGGCGAGGTCTCGGTCATGCCCCAGGCGTGGATGACGCTGATGCCGTGGCGCTCCTCGAAGCCCTTCATCAGCGACGGCGGGCAGGCGCTGCCGCCGATGACCACCATGCGCAGGCTGGAGGTGTCGTAGTCGCCGGCGTCGAGCTCGTCCAGCAGGCCGCTCCAGATGGTGGGGACGGCGGCGCTGACGGTGGGTCGGACGGCGGCGATCATCTCGGCCATCGGCTTGGGCTGGAGGAAACGATCCGGCATGAGCAGGTTGGCACCGGACATGAAGGCGGCGTGCGGGATGCCCCACGCGTTGACGTGGAACATCGGGACGACCGGCAGCGCGGTGTCGCGCGGGGTGAAGGCGAAGTTGTCGCCGGTGTTCACCTGGAGGCAGTGCAGGTAGACCGAGCGGTGGCTGTAGAGCACGCCCTTCGGGTCGCCGGTGGTGCCGGAGGTGTAGCAGAGCACGGCGGCCTGCCGCTCGTCGATCTCGGTGCTCCACGGGTACGCGGTGGGCCGGTCGGCGATCAGGTCCTCGTAGTCGTGGACGGTGCCGGCGAAGCCGGCCAGCACCGAGCGGTCGCCGGGGCCGCTCACCACGATGTGCTTGAGCGTCGGGGCGAGCTCCGGCAGGACGGCGGCGAGCAGCGGAAGGACGGTGCCGTTGACGATGACCACGCGGTCGGCGGCGTGGTTGACGATGAACGACAGCTGTCCGGCGGGCAGGCGCAGGTTCAGCGTGTGCAGCACGGCCCCCATGGCGGGGACGGCGAGGTAGGCCTCCAGGTGCTCGGCGTTGTTCCACATCAGCGTGCCGACGCGGTCGTCGCCGGTGACCCCGAGTTCGTCGCGCAGCGCGTGGGCGAGCCGGGCGGCCCGCGCCCCGACCTCGGCGTACGTCCGGACGACCGGTCCGGTGCCGTCCCACGTGGTGACGGTCGACCGGGCGTGGATCGTGGACCCGTGCTCCAGGATCCTCGCGACGGTGAGCGGTACGTCCTGCATCGTGCTGAACACGGGTCCTCCTTGACCTGGCGGCACCGGCGGGTGCGCCTGCGGCACCTACCGGGCGGTAATGGGCGCGGACGTGCCCGATTGTGCCGTTCCGTCCGGCCGCTGTCAGCATCCCGACCCCGTTGCACGGATCACGGACCGGGCACGGGACCGCGGGGCGCGCCGGCCGCACGTGATACTGGACGCCATGGACGAGAGCCAGGACGGCCCGCAGGTGGGATGGGAGCCGGTGCGGTTCCGGGTGCCGTGCCCGAACTGCTCGGGCGGGGTGCGGACGCGGGCGCGGCTGGGCGTGCGGGCCGACCGGACGGGGACCGGGTACATCACCGAGACCTGCGGGGACTGCCTCGGCCGGGGCTGGCTGCCGTTCGGCGGCTGACGGACCCCGGCCGCCCGCTCGGCCGCCCGCTCAGCCAGCCGCTCAGCCGGCCGCGGGACCGTCGACGTAGTCGCGGTCGACGGTGAGGGTGACGCCGCCGTGGGTGTCCTTGACGTTGCCCTGGTACTGGTGGGCCCGCTGGTGGTAGACCCACAGGTCATTGCCGAGCGGGGCGGGCGCATTGGTGTCGGCGTGGCCGTCCCACTTGGCGTACCAGACGGCGTCCGGCAGCGGGGAGCTGTGGGCCCAGGCCGCGGCGGACAGGTCGGCGATGCCGGAGCTGAAGCTGGAGTAGAACCCGGAGGTGTAGCCGAGCTCGTGCAGCCGCTGGGTCCAGCCGAGGGCGAAGTCGACGACGGCCTGGGCGCAGGCGGAGTCGTTCCTCGGGTACGCCTCCATGTCCATGTAGACCGGGTTGCCCGGGCCGAAGCCGAGCGCCTGCAGCCCGCCGACCGCCTCGTCGGCCTCGGAGCGGCCCTGGTCGGCCGCGTGCGACGGGTCGATCCGCAGCGGCTTGCGCGCGGGGTCGAGGCACGGCGCCTGGGACCCGGCGTGCACCGGCAGGAACCGCCAGCCCATCCCCCGGGCCTGGCTGACCCAGTCGGCGGTCAGCCGGGGCTGGGAGCAGGCGCGCTGGGACCCGCTGGTGTAGATGCCGATCGCGCTGTACGAGGAGTTGTCCCACCACGTCTGCATGGTGGACAGCGGGGGCGCGGTGCAGACGTCGAAGGCGAGGCCGCTGAAGGCGCCGCGGGTTTTGGGCGGGCCCGCGCGGTCGGGCAGCGCGAGCGGTCGGATGGTGGGGAGGGCGACGGCGGCCGGGGCGGTGGCCTCGGCGCTCGCGCCGGTTCCGTCGATGGCCAGCAGGAGCACGAGGGCGGCGGCGACGAGGGCCGTGGGGCGGAGATAGCGCATCAATCCGTGATACTGACGGACCATCGGATGAACGCGTCAACCACGCCGCGCGGCCCGCCCGCGCCCACCCTTTCGGGCGCACCCGTCCGCTTCCGTCCCGAATTTTGTAACGAGCTTGCCCGTTCTGCACTCCTTACGGCAAACTCGTCACCATGCCCACCTCCATGCCCGGCGAAACCGCCGCCCCGACGCCGGCCACCACGGCCGTCGCCGAGGCCCTTGCCATGCCGCCCGCCCCCAAGGGCGAGCCCGCCGGCGAGCGCGGCAGCTGGCGACGAGGCGAGGCGCCCGGCCCCGCGGCACCACCCGATCTCCGGCCCGGCCGGCCCACCGGCCGGCTCCCCAAGTTCCTGCGGCGCCCGGAGAGCATCCCGGCGCCGCTTCTGTGTCTGACCGCGATGTTCCTCGTGCAGACCGGGATCGCGCTCTCCAAGCCGCTCTTCGGCCCGCTCGGGGTCAGCGGCACGACCTTCCTCCGGCTCGGCTTCGCGGCGGTCATCCTGCTCGCCGTCACCCGGCCGAAGCTGCGCGACAAGCGCCCGCGCGACCTCGCCGCGGCGGCCCTGCTCGGGATGGCCTCGGCCGGGATGACCTTCCTGTTCGCCGGGGCGGTCGACCGGCTGCCGATGGGCACCGCGGCGACCATCGAGTTCCTCGGCCCGCTCGCGGTCGCCCTGGTCTTCGCCCGGCGGGCGAGCCACCTGCTGTGGGCGCTGCTCGCGGCGGCCGGGGTCGCCCTGCTGACCCTGCTCGGCGAGGGCGACGGCGGCGGCTCGCTGGACCCGGTCGGCCTGCTCTTCGCGTTCGGCGCGGCCGCCTGCTACGCGCTGTACATCCTGTTCACCGACAAGGTCGGCGCCGCGTTCCAGGGCTTCCAGGGCCTCGCCGTGTCGATGACGGTCGGCGCGATCACGCTGGCGCCGTTCGGCCTCGGCGAGGCGTGGCACGGGCTGACCGCGCCGGACGCCTCGCCGGTGGTGCTGCTCGCCTCGGTCGCCGGAGTGTCGCTCCTGCTGCCGGTGATCCCCTACGCGCTGGAGATGACCGCGCTGCGACGGATGCCGCAGCGGGTGTTCAGCGTGCTGGTCAGCCTGGAGCCGGCGGTCAGCGCGCTGGTCGGCCTGGTGGTGCTGGGCCAGCTGCTGGGCGTGCCCCAGCTGGCCGGGATCGGCTGCGTGGTGGCGGCCAGCGTCGGCGCGACGCTGACCGGGCGCAGGTGAACTCCTGAGGAGGTCTCAGGGCCAGAGCAGCGTGCGGGACCACTCGGGGGTGCGCACCGGGCCGGTGCGGGTGTAGCGGAGGCGGATGTGGCGGCGCTCGGCGTCACCCTGCCAGTACTCGACCTCGTGCGCCCAGAGCGTGTAGACGGCGTGGCCGGCCGCGACGGCGTCCGGCGTGGCCTCCAGGCGGCGCCGGGCGACCGCGACGGCCTCGTCGTACTCCTCCAGCGAGGCCAGCGGCTCGCTCTGGCGCCCGACCAGCGCGCCCACCCGGGCGGCCGGGGAGCGGGTGGCGAACTCGGCGGCCGCCACCAGGTCGGCGGCCCGCTCGACGGTGCCGCGGACCCGGACCTGCCGGCCCAGCTGCGGCCAGTAGACGGTCAGCGCGGCGGCCGGGTGGTCGGCGAGCTGACGGCCCTTCGGGCTGTCGGCGGCGGCCGAGAACACCCAGCCGGTGCCGCTCGCGTCGACGTCGCGCAGCACCAGCACCCGGGCGTCCGGCAGGCCGTCGGCGTCGACCGTGGAGAGGGTGACCACCTGCGGGTCGAGCACGCCGGCGTCCAGGGCGGTGGTGAGCCAGTCCGCGAACAGCGGGCCGGGCTCGGCGGGCGCGGCCTCGGCGTCGAAGGTCGGCAGCGGCCGGGCCATCGGCGGACGGCCGAGCAGCAGCTCGGGCACGGACCTCGGCTCCGGCCGGGGCTCGTCCCGGTGCTCATCGCGGTGCTCGTCCCGCGACTCGGGCCGCGACTCGGACCTCGGGTCCGGGCCGGGTGCGGACCCGGCCTCGCCCGGGCCGGTCAGGCCCTCCTCCTCCGCTGCCATCGCGCCCTTCCTTCCGGTCGCCGCGTCCGCCGCCGCGGCCGGCCGGGCCTTCCTGGACCCGGGCGCGCGCGGTGTGCTGTCGGGCGCAACCGTACCGCCGCCGTCGGACGACTCCGGGCGCGGGCCCTGGCTGTACGCACCCGGACGGTTGACGGCGGCGGTCCCCGGAGCCGTTCGGGCGGCCCCGGCCCCGGACGCACACGTGGGCGGTGCCGGTGACGGCACCGCCCACGAGGCCGGTTCGCGGCGACCCTTTCCGCTGGCCGGTCATGCGCTCGTCGCATCGATCGCGACCGTTCCGAGCCCCGCCGCGGGTGCTCAGCTCACCCGCGGCCACCCACCTCCGGCGCCCCCGCCGACGGTGGAGTGCGCCCGGATCAGTGGAGGATCGGCGCGAAGACGATGTTGACGTTCTTGTTGGACTGGTCGGCCAGGATGGTGCCCGCGTTGTCCTTCGCGGCGAGGGTGTTGTTCTGGTTCGAGGCGCCGGAACCCGTGGCGGTCTGCTGGGTGGAGACGTAGTTGCCGTCGACACCGCCGAAGACGTTCCCGGTGCCGGTGTTGGAGACGACGCCGGCGTTGGAACCGGCGCCCGCCATCGCACCGTTGTCGGCCGCCGCAGCACCGGCACCAGCGAGCAGCAGACCGGCCGCGAGCGGAGCGGCGACCAGGAAACCGGCCACCCGACGGGTGTGGATGCGAACCATGAGAACCTCCAAGAAAACGGTAAATCGTGCAATGTGTGCGGGAGTTCGCCGGCCAGACGAACACCTGCGGGCTGCGACGCCGAGAGACAGACTTCCGCAACAAATCGACAAAGCACCACCTGACGGAGCAGTTTTCGCCCGTTAGCGTGATATCCACCAAGGCCCCGCATAACGGCACGACAGCGGGACAGCGCTTCGACACACCTATCCTGAGCTGGGATTTCATCCGAACGGACGCCCTGCGAAGCCCTACCCGACCCCGCGCGAGGCCGCGCGAAGGAGCGCACGGAAAAATCACCGCACCACCCTGGGCGCGCAGCAAGGGAAGACACGCCCCCGAAAAGTTCGACGACCCGACCATGTCGACAATCGGCGACTTATGAAGACCATCATTCAGGAATGATGCTGCGACCGTCGGAAGATCAGACCATCTTGCCCGGATTGAGGATTCCCAGCGGATCGAAGACCGCCTTCAGCTGCCGCTGCAGGTCCAGCGCCACCGGCCCCAGCTCGCGCGCCAGCCAGTCCCGCTTGAGCAGCCCGACCCCGTGCTCGCCGGTGATCGTGCCGCCCAGCTCCAGACCGAGCGCCATGATCTCGTCGAAGGAGCGCTGCGCCCGTGCCGCCTCCTCCTCGTCCGAGGCGTCGAAGATGACGATCGGATGGGTGTTGCCGTCCCCCGCGTGGCTCACCACGCCGATGGTCAGCGCGTGCCGCTCGGCGATCGCCGCGACACCGTTCAGCATCTCGGCCAGCCGCGAACGCGGCACCGCCACGTCGTCGATCATCGTGGTCCCCAGCCGGTCCAGGGCCGGGAGCGCCAGCCGCCGGGCCGCCAGCAGCAGCTCGGACTCCGCCTCGTCCTCGGCCGGCACGACCTCCGTCGCCCCCGCCGACCGGCACAGCTCGGCCACCCGCGCCAGCTCGGCGGCCCGGTCCGGCCCGTCGAAGGCCACCAGCAGCAGCGCCTGGGTGGACGCCGGCAGGCCCATCCGCCCCATCTCGTTGACCGCCCGCACGCTGACCGCGTCCATCAGCTCCATCAGCGACGGGGTCAGACCGCCCGCCATCACCGCGCAGACCGCGGCCCCGGCGGCGTCCGCGCTCGGGAACTCCGCCGCCAGTGCCAGCTGCGGCGGCGGGGCGGGCCGCAGCGACAGCACCGCCCGGACCACCACGCCCAGCGTGCCCTCCGAACCGACCAGCAGCCGGGTCAGGTCGTACCCGGCCACGCCCTTGGCCGTCCGGCGGCCGGTGGACAACAGGCGCCCGTCCGCGAGCACGACGTCCAGCCCGAGCACGTACTCGCTGGTGACCCCGTACTTCACGCAGCACAGGCCGCCGGCGCCGGTGCCGATGTTGCCGCCGATCGTGCAGGACTCCCAGCTGGACGGGTCCGGCGGGTAGGACAGGCCCAAGTCGGCCACCGCGCGCGAGAGTTCGGCGTTGACCACGCCCGGCTCGACGACCGCGATCCGGTTCACCGGGTCGATCTCCAGGATGCGGTTCAGCTTCACCAGGGACAGCAGGACGCAGCCGTCGACGGCGTTCGCGGCACCGGAGAGCCCGGTCCGCGCGCCCTGCGGCACCACCGGGACGCGGAGCTCGGTGGCGGTCCGCAGGACGTGCTGCACCTGCTCGACGGTCTCCGGGAACACGACGACGGCGGGCGTCCCGGCGGCGCAGAACCCCGCCATGTCGTGGCGGTAGGCGTCCATGACGTCCTCGTCCACGACGACCGCCCCGGGCGGGAGCCCCTGCGCCAGCCGATCCGTCAGATCACCCATCGCCGCCTCCGCTCACCGCCCGCAGTCGTCCCCCGCACTCTGCCCGCCGGGCGAAGCCCCGGCAAGTGGGCCCTGCGGGGCAGGAGGTGGGGGAACGGCTCCGCCGGGGAGCGGACGGGGGAAGGAGGCGGAGGGCCGTACAGGCGCCCCGGCAAGTGGGCCCTGCGGCGCAGGGGATGGGGGAACGGCTCTGCCGGAGGGCCAACGGAGGAAGACAGGGCGGAGGGCCGTGCAGGCCCCGGCGGGTGGGGCCGACGGGGCCTGCGTCGCGGGTTACTGCGGCTCGACGGGTTCCTGGAGTTCGGTCACCCAGTGGGCCGGGTCGTCCGGGCACTCCAGGTAGAGCTCGCGGGCGTAGCCGGTGGAGCGGTAGCCGTTGGCCTCGATGAAGTGGGCCAGCTCCTGGAAGGCGCCCACCGCGTCGTCCATCGACCCGCGGTGGACAACCGTCGCCGCGTGGTCGAGCGCGGGCAGGTCGACCACGTCGAAGTCGTGCTCCCCCGCCCGCACCCCCGGCCCGACCGGGACCGCGGCGCGGACCAGCACCGCGCCGCCGCCCTCCGGGGCCTCCTCGTAGCGGGCCACGGCCGGGCCGGTCTCGGCGACCCCCGCCGCCGCCAGCCGGCGGCACAGCTCGGCGAACAGCGGGCCGATCACCGGTCCGATGTCCTCCGGCTGGTAGCTCGCCGCCACCGCGCTCAGTTCGGCCGCCCGGACGGACGGCACCGGCTTCACCACGACATCGTGCGTGGACATGGTCCCCTCGCTCTCGATCGTCCGGAGCCTCGCCCGCACCCGGGCCAGTCGCCGCGTGTCCGCCGCGATCGCCTCGGCCAGTTCGGCGCGCCGCAGCCGCAGCATCCCGCGCAGTTCGGCCGCGTCCACCTCCTCGTCCAGGACGGCCCGCACCTGCTGGAGCGTGAAGCCCAGCTCCTTGAGCGCGATCACCCGGTTGAGCCGGGCGAGTTGGGCCGCCTGGTAGAAGCGGTAGCCGCTGACCGGGTCCACCCGGGCGGGGTGCAGCAGTCCGATGGCGTCGTAATGGCGCAGCATCCGCACCGACACCCGGCCGTGCCTGGCGAAGTCTCCGATGTTCAACATGGTGCTCCCAGTGCACGGCCTCCCACGGTGTCAGGGTCAAGCCCCGCTGCCCGCAAAACGCGAAGGCGGGTGCCGACTCGATGTCGGCACCCGCCCTGAGCAGGTGTTTTCCCCTACCGGCGGAGAGCGTGGGATTCGAACCCACGGTGACGGGTCACGCCACGACAGTTTTCAAGACTGTTCCCTTAGGCCGCTCGGGCAGCTCTCCAGGCGGAGGTCAGCCTAACGGGTCCGGCGGGGTTCGGTGCACACGGTTTCCGGGTGCCGGGTCAGCTCGGGGTGTCGCCCTCCCGCGAGCCGAGGGTGACCTTGGTGGTCATGGTCTGGCCGTTGCGCTGGTACTCGACGTCGACGGTCTCGCCGGGCTTGTGCGTCCAGATCCGGCTGACCAGGGCCGGGCCGTTCTCGATCGGGGCACCGTTGAGCTTGGTGATGACGTCGCCGGGCTTGAGGCCGGCCTTGTCGGCGGCGCCGCCGGGGGTGACGGCGGGCTGGCCCTGGATGTCGCGGGTCTGGATCTGCGCCCCGTCGCCCTTGTAGTCGTCGTTGCGCAGCACCTGGAGCTGGGCGTAGACCGGCTTGCCGGTCTTGATCAGGGTGTCGGCGACCCACTTGGCCTGGTTGATCGGGATGGCGAAGCCGAGGCCGATGCTGCCGGCCCGCCCGTTGGCGGAGGCGTTGGACTGGATCGCCGAGTTGATGCCGACCACGGCGCCGCTGGAGTCGAGCAGCGGGCCGCCGGAGTTGCCGGGGTTGATCGAGGCGTCGGTCTGCAGGGCGTTCATGTAGGAGGCCTGGGCGCCGGTCTCGTCGCCGGAGGCGACCGGGCGGTCCTTGGCGCTGATGATGCCGCTGGTGACGGTCGACTCCAGGCCGTACGGCGCGCCGATCGCGATGGTGGCGTCGCCGACGTTGACCTTGTCGGAGTCGGCCAGCGTGAGCGGGCTCAGCTTCTCCTTCGGCGGGTTGTCGATCTTGACGACGGCCACGTCGTAGCCCTCGGCGCGGCCGAGCACGGAGGCGCTGTAGGAGGAGCCGTCGGCGAACTTGACGGTCAGTTTCCCGCCGCCGCCGGTGACGGCGGGCGCCACCACGTGGTTGTTGGTGAGGATGTGGCCCTCGGTGTCGAAGACGAAGCCGGTGCCGGTGCCCGACTCGCTGCTGTTCTGCGCCTTGATGGTGACGACGCTCGGCAGCGCCTTCTGCGCGATGGCGGCGATCGAGCCGGGGGCGGGCTCGTTCTTCTGGGTGTTGCTGGCCTGGATGGTGGTGCTGCGGTGGTCGTCCGCGGAGGCGACGGAGTTGCCGTTGCCCGAGACCGCCACGCCGACGGCACCGCCGGCGATGCCCGCCACGAGGGCGACGGCGGCGATCAGGGCGACCAGGCCGCCGCGCTTCTTGCGGGGACCGCCGGGGCCGGCCGGGCCGCCGGGGTAGTCCGCCGGGTAGCCGAGCGGGCCCGCGGGACCGCCGGGCGCACCGGGGGCGCCCGGGTAGCCGGGGATGCCGTGCGCGGCGGTGGTGTCGTGCCCCGCGCCCCAGCCGCCGAGCGGGCGGCCGGCGCCGAACGGGTGCTGGGCGCCGGGGGCGGCGTACGGGTCGTGGGCGCCGGCGGCGGGGACGCCGTGGGTCGGCGTCGCGTACGGGTTGGCGACCGGCGGCAGGACCGGGGCGGCCTCGCCGACGGGCGCGGCGGGCGCAGCCGGGGCAACGGGCGCGGCCGGTACCGCGGCCGGGGCGACGGGCGCGGCCGGGGCGGGCGGCAGGACCGGCGGCGGGGCGTCGATGTAGCCGCTCTCGGCGACCGGCGCGACCGGCGCCTCGGCGGGCGCGGCGGGGGCCGCCTCGGGCGCAGCGGGGGCGACGGGCGCCGCCTCCGGGGCGGGGACCTTGGTGAAGGCCATGGTGGGCTTGTGCCCGCCGTCGGCCGGCGCGGCGTCCGCCGGGGCCTCGGGCTCGGGCACCCGGCCGAAGGCCATGGTCGGCTTGTGCCCGCCGTCGGCCGGCGCGGCGTCCGCCGGGGCCTCGGGCTCGGGGATCCTGCCGAAGGCCATGGTGGGCTTGTGCCCGTCCGGAGCCGCGGCCGCTGCCGCGGCCTCGGTGCCCGAGGGCTGCTCCCCCTGCGGCCCGGTGGGCCCAACCTCGCGCTCGGTGCTCACGGACGACCTCCATAGCTGACAGAACCAAGGACCATAGTTTTTCGCACTGCCGATTCGATTGCCGTAAGGACCCCTCTGAAGAACTCATAAGAATCCTTAGGCGGGACCGACGCCTCCGCTCGACGACACGTTCCCGGCGGCGGCTCCCCCACCCCCGCCGAACGTCCCGCGATGCGGACGGCACGCCCCCTGGCCTTGGGCGTTCGCCCCGGTGCCGGTTAGCCTGTCGCTCCAAACTGACACGCGGGAGCTTGGACCTTCCAGGCTGAGAGTGCGCTGGTCGACCGTACGCCACGGGATCCCGGGCGGACCGTCGAGGGGGCGCTGACCGCCGGAACCTGTCCGGGTAATGCCGGCGTAGGGAGTATCGGCCATGCCGCCTGCTTCGCCATCCTCTTCTTCGGGCGCGCCCGAGTCCAAGGGTTTCTCCGAATCGTCCACGACCGGTCATGACGGGCCCGGATCCGGCGGGACCGCCGCCGCGACCGCGCTGCTGGACCGGCCGGAGAAGGCCGAGGCACCGCTCGTCCTCGACGCCGAGCCGCCGCGCACGCTGCGTTTCCGCGACCACTTCGCGCTGTGGATGAACCTCGGCGTCAGCCTGATCGGCTTCTCCACCGCCGCCACCGTGCTCGGCGCCCCGGGCAGCGAGCTGTCGCTGGCCGCCGCGGGCACCGCGATCGTGGCCGGCACCGCGGTGGGCACCGCGATGCTCGGCGTGGCCGCGCTGATCGGCGCCCGCACCGGCGCGCCGGCGATGGCGAACCTGCGCGGGCTGTTCGGCACCCGGCTCTCGTACGTCCCGACGGTGCTGAACATCGTCCAGTGCATCGGCTGGGGCGTGTTCGAGCTCCTGACGATCGCGGCGGGCGCGCAGACGGTCGCCCACACGGACGGCTACCGGTGGCTGTTCGTCCTGCTCGCGGGCGGGCTGACCACCGTGCTGACGATCTGGCCGCTCGGCTCGATCCGGGTGCTGCGGCGCTTCGTGGCGGGCGCCGTCGCCGTCGCGATGGTCTACCTGACCGTCCAGCTGGGCCGGCACGGCGTGCCCGACCCGGGCAAGGGCAACTGGCACGGCTTCCTGGGCGCCACCGACGCGATGATCGCGGTGTCGATCTCCTTCGTCCCGCTCGCCGCCGACTACACGCGGCACTCGCGCACGCCGCGCTCGGCGTTCTGGGGCAGCTTCTCCGGCTACACCGTCGCCCAGGTGTGGTGCTACGCGCTGGGCCTGATGGCGCTGCTGCAGTCCGACGGCGACCCGAACAAGATCTTCGACTCCTTCCTCGGCGTCTGGGCGGGCTGGCTGTTCCTGCTGGTGCTGGTGCTGCGCGAGACGGACCAGTCCTTCGCCAACGTGTACTCGACCGCGATGTCGGTGCAGAACCTGCTGCCGCGGGCGGACCGCCGGGTGCTGTCCGGCGCGATCGGCCTGCTGACCACCGTGCTGGCGCTGCGGATCGACAAGTTCACCGACACGTACACCAACTTCCTCGGCCTGATCGGCTCGGTCTTCGTGCCGCTGCTGGCCGTGCTGGCGGTGGACTACTTCTTCGGCGCCGGCCGCAACGGCTGGAACCTCACCGCCGAGGCGCCCTCGCGCTGGCTGATGCTGCTGCCGTGGGTGCTCGGCTTCGCGGTCTACCAGTTCATCGCGCCGACCCCGGTAGCCGGCTGGTGGACCGACTTCTGGACCTCGGCCCAGGGGGCGCTGCACTTCACCCCGCAGGAGTGGACGTCGGCCTCGCTGTTCGCCTTCGCGGTGCCCGCGCTGGTCACCTGGGCGCTCACCCCGCTGAGCCGGCGCACCCCGCAGCACTGAGGGAGCGGAGGCGAGGACGGCCCCTCGGGTTGGGACCGTCTTCGCCTCCGCGTCACCTGCTCCGCCTATCGTTGACGGCGTGACCAGCCCAGATCTGTCTTCGACGGCCCCGCGCACCGCGCCGTCCGTCCAGGTAGTCGCCCACCGCGGCTCCTCGGACGCCCTGCCCGAGCACACCCTGGCCGCCTACCGGCGGGCCCTCGAGGAGGGCGCGGACGCCGTCGAGTGCGACGTCCGGGTGACCGCCGACGGCGAGCTGGTCTGCGTGCACGACCGCCGCATCGGCCGGGTCTCCAACGGCCGCGGCACCGTCTCGGCGATGACGCTCGCCGAGCTGCAGGACTACGACTTCGGCGCCTGGAAGACCGGCCGGCCCAGCACCGACCCCGAGCTGCGCGGCGTGCTGACCCTGGAGCGGCTGCTGGAGCTGGTCGTGGACTGCGGACGGCCGGTGGACCTGGCGATCGAGACCAAGCACCCGGTGCGCTTCCGCGGCCGGGTCGAGGCCGAGCTGCTCCGGATGCTCGAACGGTTCAAGATCTCCGGCACCCGCGAGGGCGACCGCCCGTCCGCCCGGATCATGAGCTTCTCGTCGATCGCGCTGGACCGGGTGGCCGCCGCCGCGCCGGACTACCCTCGGGTGTTCCTGATCGAGCGGATGCTGCCGCTGCTCGGCCGGCTGCGGGAGGGCCGGCCGCTGCCCGGCGGGGCGCGGATCGCCGGGCCCGGCATCGACCTGGTGCGGGCCAAGCCCGACCTGGTGCCGCGGCTGCGCGAGCTGGGCCACGAGGTGCACGTGTGGACGGTCGACGAGCCGGCCGACGTGGACCTGTGCCTGGAGCTCGGGGTGTCGGCGATCATCACCAACAAGCCCGCGCAGGTGCTGGCGCAGCTCGGCCGCTGAGGGCCCCGGAGGGCCCACAGGCCCCACGGATCCCGGTGGGTGCCGACCGCTCTGTCGGAACCTGATCGCCGAACCCGACCGATCCGGTCGGCATTCAAACCTTCCGCGCACGTTTCTTGCCGGAAATCGTGCGCCGGCGCGACGGAGGGTGAGCGGGGAATGACCTCCCGCCCACCCTCGGTCGCGCTGCTCGAAATGGGCTCGCGGGATCGTCGCGCGGTCGTTTCCGACGCATTACCAAGGGGCATCCATCCCTCGGCATACGCTGAAGGAGGTCCGGGGGTGGCGTTGATGGTGGCGCGTGAAGTGCCGACTTCATCGACCATGGCAGTGCCGCACGGCCCAGCGAGTGTCGGGGTCGCACGGCGCCGACTGCGTCGAGATCTGGGTGATCGGCAGATACCGGAACCGGTCATCGATGATGCCGTACTGATCCTTTCCGAGCTGTTGAGCAATGCGTGCCGGTACGCCCGGCCGCTCGGCCCGCTGCCCGCGCTCGGGCGCGGCACCCTGGCCGAGGTCGTCGACCAGGTACTGGTCGGCGTCCCGTCCGGGCCGCACGCCGGTGCGCCGGCCGGCCGGGACGCGGAACAGCCCGGCGACGACGGCGGCGTGCTCGTCCGCTGGCAGATGCACGCGGACGGCGTGCTGACGGTGGAGGTCACCGACGGCGGCGCACCGACGCGGCCCGAGCCCGGCAGCCCCTCGCTGACCTCGCGCGGCGGCCGCGGCCTGGGCATCGTCGACCAGCTCGCGAGCGACTGGGGCGTGCGCGACGCACCCGGCGAGGTGACGGTCTGGGCCGCGCTGCCCGCCCGCGCGCGGCACGCCAGGCGCACCGGCGGTGACGCCCGCAGCGCCTGAGCGCCCCGCCCGCAGGCCCCGGGCGCCCCCGCCGCAGCGCTCCCGCCCCGGCGCGTGCCCGCGCGCCGGGAGAACGTCAGTAGGCTTCCCGGAGCAAAGGACCACCGTCCCCGGGAGAGCCGCACCATGGGCAAGAAGGCCGCCAAGAAGGCGCCGCAGCGCCAGTCCACCACCGCCGTCACGGGTGAGATCCCCGTGGTCGGGGCCCGCGACGACTGCCCGTGCGGCTCGGGCCGCCGGTACAAGGCCTGCCACGGCCGGGAGGCCTCGCACGCGGTGCAGGAGCTGGTGCACCGCCCGTTCGAGGGCCTGCCGGGCGAGGCCGACTGGGTCGCGCTGCGCGAGCTGGTGCCCGCCGCCACCGTGCCGCTGACGCTGGCCGCCGGAGTCGCCGGGACCGCCGTCGGCGAGGTGCCGTCGGTCACCCTGGCCACCGTCCTGCCGCTCGCCTGGCCGGCCCTGCGCCGCCAGGACGGCTCGATCCTGCTCGGCCTGCAGACCCAGTCCTCCTCGGGCGACCTGAGCCGCGACCTCGCGGACGCGCTGGAGCTGGCCCTGGCCGCCGAGCCGGGCAGCCCCGTGCCGGCCCGCCGGACCGTCCCGGGCGGGCGCCGCCTGCAGGACCTGCTGGACGTCACGGCGGACTTCACGCCCGCCGTGCACACCGGCTTCGAGTTCTGGCTGGAGGACGCCGAGACCGCCACCGGCGAGGTCGCCGCCTCGCTGGAGCGCGCCAACGCCTCCGCCATCCCGACCGAGAAGCTCACCAGTGTCGACGCCGCGTACTGGTGCGGCACCCCGGACAAGAACCACCTGCGCTGGGTGATGACCGTCCCCGAGGAGCAGCTCCTGGACGCGCTGGCCCGGCTGAACGCGGCCGGCGAGGCCTCGCTCGGCACCGACACCCGCCTGGTCGGCTCGTTCCGCGCGCACGGCCTGACCGTCCCCGTGTGGGACCTGCCGCTCGCCATGACGGCGGCCGACTGCGAGAAGCCCGCCGCCGGGTTCGCCGAGCGGCTCGCCGCCGTCCTCGCGGACCCGGCGCCGCTCACGGCCGACGAGCGACGCGCCCGCGCGAACCTGGTGAACCGTCAGGTCACCCTGAACTAAAGCGCGCAGGAACGAGGTGATACGCGTCACATTGTCGCCCTGAACCGCAATTTCCGGGCGTGGAGGGCGTCTTGGAAATTGGCGCGGACGCAGATCCTTGTTACTGTCTAAAGAGTCCGGTCGCTGGTGCATCCCCCGTCGCCAGCGGCCGGATCTTTTGTTTTTCCGGGCGGACGGCGCCGGACCCGGCCGATGACCGGCCGACGGGCCGCCACCGGACGGTCGCTCAGTAGGCCGAGCGCCCGCTGTCCAGCCGGACCGTCGCCTCCACCAACTCGCCCAGCAGCGGCCCGACCTGCGGCAGCCACACCCCGCCGTCGGCCGCCCGCCGCGGCGCCAGCACCCAGCGCACCGGGCCCGCTCCCGCACCGGGCGGCAGCGGCAGGAAGCCGCCCGGCCCGTGGTAGTGCAACGAGCCCGGCACCCAAGGGAGTTGGGCGAGCATCTCGCCGAGCGAGTCCAGCGAGTACGGCGCCACCAGCAGCGCGTAGCGGCCCGGCATCGCCAGCACCGGCCCCAGTGGCAGCCGCAGCGCCCCCAGGTACGCGAGCGCGCGGGCCCCGGCCAGGGCCGGCAGGCTCACCGCCGACACCGCCCGACCGGTCGCCGCCAGCACCGGCGCGTCCGGGCTCTGCCGCTCCCACCACCAGCGCACCATCCGGGCGTCCGTGGTGGCCGCCAGCAGCGGCGGGTCGTGCGGGTGCGCGCCCGGCACCGGGCAGTCCGGGTCGCCGCACGAACAGCGCCCGCCGGACAGCACCGCGCCCGGCACCACCGGCCAGCGGTGGTCGACGGCCGACTCCAGGGCCGCGGTCAGCCGGGCGGACCGGGCCGCGGACCGGCCCCTCGGATCCTCACGCATGGCGCTCGTTCCTTTCCCTGACCGCTCGGTTCGCTCCGGGGCCGCCGTCCGTCCCGGGGCCGCGTCCGCCGGACTCGCCGCACGGGCCGCGGCGGCGCGGACCGGGGGCACGCGGCGGGCGGGCGGTACGGCGGACGGCGCGGCGCGGACGTGGAGCACGGCGTGGAGCACGACATGAGAGGGGCCGCGCACGGGAACAGCCCTCGGAACGAGAATCGCGTATGCGCCCGGATGGACGCCGCCCGGGCGCGCTTGGTTCCACCGTACGAGTGAGTGACATCCGGCCAGCGCGGCATCCGGGCGGCGAAAGCATACGATCCGGACGGCCGCCGGGTCCGTCCCCACGGTTCTGCCCGCTCCCGGGCCGCTCCATTCCTCCCGGCCGGAACGGCGCGCGTACGAACCGGACGCGCCCTCCGTCCGGGTCGCAGTGGAGGGGGAACCGGCCACCGGCTCGTCCCGGATCTGGACATGCCCCAAATGGCCTGTGTAGAAGTGGTGCCATTGCTGTCGATCAATGACGAGTAGTAGCGATTCGAGGCGAAACGCGCCCTTCGGCCGCGCTCGCCCCCACATCGGCCGTCCCTGGGGGTTCCGCATGACACGTAGCACCGCGTCAGGAGTGCCGGCATGACCGAGACCCACCCGTCGTCGACGCCCAGTTCACCCGCAGCGCCGGCCGAGCCGGGCTTCACCGGCGGGCTCTCCGTCCTCGATCCGCTCGTCGACCAGCCGGGCCTGCCCGGTCCCGCCGAGGCCCAGGACGGTGCGGCGGAGGCCCTCACGGCACCGTCCACCGGGGTGCAGGACCGTTTGGCCGGACGCCTGTCCGATTTCACCAGCCTGTACGAGCACACCGAACGGCTCGCCCGCGCCCGCGGCCTCGACGCCACCCTGGCCGCCGTCCTGGCCTCCGGCGCCGACCTGCTCGGCGCCGGCCGCGGCGTCCTGGTCACCCGGCAGCCCGGCGGCGGCCCCGGCCAGCCGCTCGGCCTCGGCCTCGACCGCGCCAGCCTCGGCGCCCTGGAGACCGTCCCCTTCGAGCAGAGCCTGCTCGCCCGCCTGCTGCGCGACCGGGACCGGCCCGAGCGGCTGCACTCCCCCGACCTCGCCGAGGACCCGGCCACCGGCGCCCGGCTGCGCGAACTCGCCGCCCACCTCGGCCTCGGCGGCTGCTACGGACTGCCGCTCGCCACCGAGGAGGACGGCCCGCTGGCCGCCGCCGTCTGGTTCTACGACCGGCCCGCCGAACCCACCGAACGCCAGCGCGAACTCGCCCACCGCTACTGCCGGTTCGCCGCCCCGCTGATCGCCGGGCAGCTGGCGGCCGACAAGGTCAGCCGCACCACCGAGGCGCTGCTCCGCGGCCTGCTGCCCGACCGGCTCCCCCAGCCCGCCGGGCTGCGGCTGGCCGCCCGGCTCGTCCCCGCCGGCCTCGACCGCTCCAACGGCAGCGACTGGTACGACGCCATCCCGCTGCCCGACGGCACCGTCGGCCTCACCGTCGGCTCCGTCTCCGGCGACGGCCCCGGCGCGGGCCCCGGCTCCGCGCCCGGCGCCGCCGCCGCGATGGGCCGCGTACGGGCCGCGCTGCGGGCGTACGCGGTGCTGGAGGGCGAGGACCCGGTCTCCGTCCTCGGCGACCTCGAACTGCTCCTGAAGACCACCGAGCCCACCCGCACCGCCACCGCCGTCTACGCCTGGATCGAACCCGACGAGCGCCGGATCACCCTGGCCGGCGCCGGGCACTGCCCGCCGATCCTGGTCAACCGGCACGGCGCCGAGTTCGTCGAGACCTCGCTCTCCGCGCCGCTCGGCATGCTCGCCTGCTGGGAGGCCCCCGGCGTCGAGCTCACCGCCGAGCGCGGGGACACCCTGCTGCTGTACACCGAGGGCCTGGCCCGCCGCTGCGGCCCCACCCTGCACGCCGGGCAGGCCAACCTGCGCCGGGCCGCCGCCGACGCCCCGCGCGACGTGCGGATCGACCCCGACCGGCTCTGCGCCCACCTGCTCGCCGCCTGCCCCGGCCGCGAGGGGGCCGACGCCGCCACCGACGACCTGATGCTGCTGGGCGCCCGCTTCGAGTAGACCTTCCAGCCCCGAACGAGTGGGCGACCGGGCGTCCGTACCATGGGACGCACGGCCGCCCACGTGTGTCGCGATCCGACATCCCCCACGGGCGGGCCGCACCACCCCCAAGGAGGCGTTGTACGTGACCGAGGACCGCACCCCGGCGGTGGCCGAGAACCCCGAGGCCACCGGCGGCGAGGAGCCGAAGCAGTTCAAGGGCCGCAAGAACGGCCTGTACTCCGAGGTCTCGGACGAGCTGGCCGCCTCGATGAAGTCCGGCTGGGCCGACACCGAGCTGCACGGCCTGACGCCCGTCGCCCAGGCCCCGTACGCCGCCGAGCGGCGCGCCCGGCTCTCGGCCGCGTACCCCGGCGAGCGGCTGGTGATCCCGGCCGGCAACCTGAAGGTCCGCGCCAACGACACCGACTACAACTTCCGCGCCGCCAGCGAGTACGTCCACCTCACCGGCGACCAGACCGAGGACGCCGTCCTCGTCGCCGAGCCGACCGGCGACGCCGGCCACGAGTTCGGCCTCTACCTGCTGCCCCGCTCCGACCGCGGCAACGGCGAGTTCTGGCTCGACGGCTACGGCGAGCTGTGGGTCGGCCGCCGGCACAGCCTCACCGAGCAGGAGCAGCTGCTCGGCCTGCCCGCCCGCGACGTCCGCAAGGCCGCCGACGAGCTCGCCGCGCGCGCCAAGGACTCCGCCGCCCCCACCCGGCTCGTCCGCGGCTACGACGAGGGCCTGGAGGGCGCCCTGGGCGAGTTCCTCGACGCCGACAAGGACGCCGAGCTGAAGGAGTTCCTGAGCGGCCTGCGGCTGGTCAAGGACGCCTGGGAGATCGGCGAGCTGCGCGCCGCCTGCGACGCCACCGTCAAGGGCTTCACCGACGTCGTCCGCGAGCTCGGCCAGGCCGTCGCCACCTCCGAGCGCTGGATCGAGGGCACCTTCTGGCGCCGCGCCCGCGTCGAGGGCAACGACGTCGGCTACGGCACCATCGCCGCCGCCGGCCCGCACGCCACCACCCTGCACTGGGTCCGCAACGACGGCGACGTCCGCCCCGGCGAGCTGCTGCTGCTCGACGCCGGCGTGGAGACGCACACCCTCTACACCGCCGACGTCACCCGCACGCTGCCCATCGGCGGCCGTTTCAACGACCTCCAGCGCAAGATCTACGAGGCCGTCCACGACGCCCAGGAGGCCGGCATCGCCGCAGTGCGGCCCGGCGCCCGCTTCCGCGACTTCCACGCCGCCTCGCAGCGCGTCCTCGCCGAGCGCCTGCTCGCGTGGGGCCTGCTCGACGGCTCCGTGTACGACGTCGAGAAGGTCCTGGAGCTGGGCCTCCAGCGCCGCTGGACCCTGCACGGCACCGGCCACATGCTCGGCCTGGACGTCCACGACTGCGCCCACTCGCGCCGCGAGGAGCACGTCGACGCCCTGCTGGTGCCCGGCATGGTCCTCACCGTCGAGCCCGGCCTGTACTTCCAGCAGGACGACCTGACCGTCCCCGAGGAGTACCGCGGCATCGGCGTCCGCATCGAGGACGACATCCTCGTCACCGCCGACGGCAACGAGAACCTCTCCGCCGGCCTCCCCCGCCGCGCCGAGGACGTCGAGGCCTGGATGGCATCGCTCGCCTGACCCGCACGCACGAGGGCCCGGCCTCCCCCTGTCGTTCGGGGAGGCCGGGCCCTCGCGCGCGCTACTTGGCGATCACCTGCAACTGGAGGGTGGTGCCGCCGGAGACGGTGTAGCTCTCAGCCACGGGCGTGGCGAGTCGCGCGGTCAGCGAGAAGGAGCCGGGGGTGTCCTGGGCGGCCAGCTTCAGGCGGTAGTTGACCGTGGTGCTCTGCCCGGGATCCAGGTCCACGGGCAGCCCCGTCTGGAGCGAGGAGTAGGAGTCGAGCATCCGCACGTCCATCGGCTTCCAGTCCGCCCCTTCCTGGCGTTCCAGCGTGCCCTGCAACGGCTGCCCGACAGGTGCGGCGTAGGAGTCGTAGAAGACCACGGCCTTCGCACCGGAGACCTTGGCGCTGCCGGTGTTCTTGTAGGTGACCGAGAACTCGACGGGAGTCCCGTCGTTCGGCACCTGCTGGCCGGGCTTGAGGCCGCTCACCGAAACGCCGACGCTCTCCGAGTAGGGCGCGACGTGGCCGCTGACGTCCAGGCTGTTGACGATCGTCATCAGCCCCTGCTGGTAGTCGTCCTTGAGCCCGATCGCGGAGACGAACACCTGGTCCTTGGGCAGGGCCCACAGCTGGGCGGTGAAGGACGAGGTGCCGCACGAGTCCTGCCACTGCGACTTCCGGGCCGGACGGCCGGACACCGTGGGCGTTGTCCTGGTCGGGGCGTGGCTGGTGACCTGCTCGCCCGCGGCGGGCACGTGCGGGTTGCCCCAGACCGGGCAGAACGGCTGGTGGGCCCAGCCGCCGGCGCGGTCGAGGTCGGAGGTCGACGGCCAGCTCATCGAGTCCGTGTCGAAGACCGTCACGTCCACTCCGTAGGGCTGGCAATCCCGGCTGGTGGCGTCCTGCGGAGCCCCCGGGCTCAGCAGGCAGAGGTGGTAGCTGGCCGGGTCGTCGGAAGCGATCCGCCAGCCCGCCGGGACCTTCAGCTTCACACCGCGGAACGTGTACGGCGTCGCCGGGCCGGTGGTGGCGCCGGTGGCCTTGTTCGTCGGAGTGGGGGACGACGACGGGGTGTCGTCGGCGAGGGCCGCGGCGGTCTCCGGGGCGTCCGGGGTCCCGGTGTCGGTCGGGGTGGCCGTCTCGGACGGGGTGGCCGTGGGGCTGGGGGTCTCGGTGGGCGTCGCCGCGGGGGTCGGGCTGGGGGAGGCCGACACCGTGGCGGCCGGCGGCGCGTGGTCGTGGTCGGCCACGGGGTTCCCGTGCAGCGTGACCACGCCGACCGCCATCGCGGCGGCCAGGCCGAGCAGCGGGACGGTGACGGCGTAGACCGGCCGTAGTCTGCGGATCCGGCGATTGGGCGGGGCCGCGGGGCGCAGGTCGTGCGCGGTGATCAGGGACGTGCGGGCGGTCATCGCCTCGCGTAGCAGCCGTTCCGTCGGGGTCTCGGCCGCGCCGTCGCCGTCGCCGCCGATCCGGCGGGGGAACTTGTCGGTCATCGAACCTTCTCCAGGTGCTTTTCGAGAGCGTCCAGGGCCCGGCTGGCGGTGGACTTCACGGCGCCCCGGGACAGGCCCAGGGTGTCGGCTATCTGCGCCTCCGACATGTCCGACCAGTAGCGCAGCACCAGCACCTCGCGCTGGCGGGGGGTCAGTTCCTGCAGGGCGACCAGCACGCGCCGGTGCTCGTCGTTGAGCACCGCGTGCTCCTCGGCCGACGGGGCGTCGGTCTCGTGCGGCGGCACGTACTCACGGGCCGTCTTGCGGCGGCGCAGCATCGAGCGGGCGCCGTTGACGACCGCCGTGCGCAGGTAGCCGAGCGCGTTGTCGAGGTCGTCCAGTTCCTCGCCGTGGCGCTGGTAGAGCTGGGTGAAGGCCTCCTGGACCACGTCCTCGGCGAGGTCCTGGTGGTCGACCAGCAGGACGGCCATCCGGACCAGCCCGAGCCGGTGGGCGTGGTAGAGGTCGGTCAGGGTCGGCCGGTCCTCGGTGCGGCCGCGTCCCCCGCGCAGCAGCCGGAAACCGGAGCGCCGCTGCACCGCCTGGTGCTCGGTGGTGGGGACGGCGACGGGCTCGCCGGCCTCCTGGGCACCGAACAGCAGGGCGGCCACTCCGCGGACGGAGAAACCACGCTTCCATGCCGGCGCGATGATCGGCCCGATGGCCATGGACATCTGCGTCTTCCGCTTTCCCCCGGGACGGTTTCCGGGCGTACCGGAACCGTCTGCTCACCTGATCTTGATCGAGATCGGCAAGATCCTCCCAGCCGCCACCGGCCTGGTGTTCTCCGCCCCCGTACCAATGGACGTGCGGGGGCGGTGGAGGTTGCAGGTGAGTTCCGAAAAATCCCGGCGCGGCCCGACGGACTAAACTCACCGACGTTCCACCACCCTTGAGCAGGGGGTTCGCATGACCCAGCACGACAACCCGCCGCAGGGCAGCACGTCGCGGGCCGCCGGGAGGACCGCGCCCGGGCCGGTCGCGGTCGCCATCGGGCGCCGGCCGGAGCCGGTGCACGACGTCGCGGTGTACGCGTTCGACGGCATGGCGCCGTTCGAACTCGGCGTGGCGGTCGAGGTGTTCGGGCTCGCCCGGCCGGAGCTGAGCGGCCTGCTGGCGGCGCCCTGGTACGGCCTGAAGGTGTGTGCGGACCGGCCCGGGACGGCGCTCGACGCGGTGGGCGGGTTCGCGATGGTCGCCCGGCACGGGCTCGACGAGCTGGCGGCCGCGGACACCGTGATCGTCCCCGGGGTGCCGAACGCCTTCGGCGGGGTGGTGTCGCCGGGCCTGGTCGCGGCGCTGCGCACGGCGCACGAGCGCGGCGCCCGGATCGTCTCGATCTGCTCGGGCGCTTTCGCCCTGGCCGCCGCCGGCCTGCTCGACGGCCGCAAGGCGACCACGCACTGGCGCTACGCCGAGCTGCTCCAGCAGCGGTACCCGTCGGTGGAGGTCGACCCGGACGTGCTGTACGTCGACAACGGGGACGTCCTGACGAGCGCGGGCAGCGCCGCCGGGATCGACCTGTGCCTGCACCTGGTGCGCCGGGACCACGGCGCGAAGGTGGCCAACACCGTGGCCCGCCGGTTCGTCGTGCCCCCGCACCGGGACGGCGGGCAGGCCCAGTTCATCGAGGCGGCGATCCTGCCGGTCGACGAGGAGGACGACGGGATCGCGCGCAGCATGCAGTACGCGATGGACCACCTGGCGTCGCCGCTGACCGTCTCGGCGCTGGCCGGGGCCGCCCGGATGTCCGACCGCTCGTACCTGCGGCACTTCACCGCCCGCAACGGGACCAGCCCGATGCGCTGGGTCGTCACCCAGCGCATCGCGGCCAGCCTGCCGCTCCTGGAGTCCCCTGAGGGGACGGTCGAGGAGATCGCCGCCGCGGTCGGCTTCGAGAGCGCGGCGACGTTCCGCCACCACTTCGGCCGGGTGATGCGCACCTCGCCGACGGCCTACCGGCGGGGGTTCGGCCGCGGGGTGGCGTGAGCCTCCGGCTCAGCCCTCGGCTCGGCCTCCCGGCTCAGCCCTCGTGCCGGGCCGCGTTGGCCAGGATCGCGTCGTGCAGCCACTGCGCGAGGCCGGGCGCGATCTTCTCGTAGGTGTCGGTCCACCGCGGGTCCCCGACGTACAGGCCGGCCAGGCCGCGGTGGATGGTGAAGGTGCAGTCGTAGAAGTTCTGGCAGATGTGCTGCCGGTGCTCCTCGGCGAGGTCCATGGCGAGGGTGCCGTCGGCGGGCTCGCCGGCCGCCACCGCCGCAGCCAGGCGGCCGTTGAGGGCGGTCATCTCGGCCTGGATGCGCTCCCAGTCGGCCTTGCCGTAGGCGCCGGTGCGGCGCTGCGACTCGGCCCAGGCCTCGGTGTCGCCCCAGCGCTGCTCGGCCTCCTGCTCCCACTCCTCCTTGTAGTCCTCGCCGAAAATCTCGAACTTCTCCTCGGGGGTCAGCTGAACGCCCATTCTCCGTGCCTCCATGGCGTGTTCGACGGCCGTGGCGAGTTCCTGGAGGTGCTTGATCCGGTCGGTCAGCAGGCTGTGCTGCCGCCGGAGGTGCTCGCTCGGGCTGACCGAGTCGTCGTCCAGGATCGCCGCGATCTCTTCCAGGGGGAACCCGAGTTCGCGGTAGAACAGGATCTGCTGCAGCCGGTCGAGGTCGGCGTCCACGTACCGGCGGTAGCCGGCCCGGGTGCGGCCCGCGGGGGACAGCAGTCCGATCTCGTCGTAGTGGTGCAGGGTGCGGACGGTCACCTTGGCGATCCTCGCCACGGCGCCGACCGAGTAGCCGTCACTGTTCATGCGGGGTGTTCCTCCCTTCGTGCTGACTCGACACTCGTCTCTCACGTCGCGTGAGGGTCAAGCCGGAAGGGCCGTCGGGTTCCGCGCGGGTGCCCGGCGGGGACGTCAGTGCCCGGCGCCGACCAGGACGCGCTCGCGCCGACGGCCGAGCCGGCCGCGTCCGGAGCCGTGGCCGTGGCCCTGGCCCTGGCCCTGGTCGTCCGCCGACGGCCGCGGGCGGCGCGTCTGCTGGGTCGGCCAGAGCAGCACGTACGCCGTCGAGACCACGACGAAGGCGAGCCGGACGAACCCGCGCGCCGGATCGGACGGCAGGAGCAGCGTGCCGCCGTACAGCGAGGCCAGCGCGATCCAGCTCCACCAGGGCACCAGGCGCTTCTGCCCGACCGCGTCCCACAGCAGGGTGCCGAGCAGGATCGAGGCCGTGTAGTACGTGTACACGCTGGGGTCGAGCAGGACGCGGGCGTTCGCGCCGAGCAGCACGACGGCCGGCCAGCGGCCGCGCCAGACCGCGATGCCGCCGAGCCCGAGGCCGAGCGCGAACTGGGTCGGGCGGTCCCACCAGGGGGTGGTCGGGTCGGTCACGCCGAACCAGCGCAGCGAGGAGGCCGGCTGGTTGGGGATGGTGAACTTGGCGGCCGCCATGGTGTCCAGGTTGCCGAGGTAGAACGGCAGCCAGGCGACCGCGACCAGCGCGCAGAACCACAGCGCGGTGCGCAGCCAGGCGGGCCTGGGCAGGGCGAGGACCAGCGGGGCGAAGGCGATCGCCCAGGGCTTGGAGTCCACCGCGAGTGCCAGGAAGATCGCGACCTGGACGGGCTTGCCGCGGGCGAGCGCGTGCGCGGCGAGGGCGGTGAAGAACAGCGCCAGCACGTCGTCGAGGTGTGCGAAGCGGACCGACACCTCGACCCACATCGGGATGAACGCCAGCCCGGCGATCAGCACGCGCTGCTGGAGCCGGCGGTGGTTGGTGCCGGTGCCCAGGTAGTACAGGGCGGCGGTGCGGCCCACCAGGACCAGCATCACCAGGCCGAGCGCGGAGCTCACCGCCTCGGCGATCACCTGGCCCGTGTACGGCGAGAACGGCGCCGTGAGCCGGGCCGCGGCCAGGCTGACCGGGCCGATCTGCAGCTCGGGGTGGTGGGCGTAGAGCGACAGCCCGCCGTCGGGCTGACCGCTGAAGAGCAGTTGCTCGCCCTGGCGCAGGTAGTGCCAGGAGAAGCCGCCCTTGGGCTCGACCAGAAAGAACCAGAGCACCGTCCAGGCGACCAGCAGGACGTGGTGTCTGCGTACCAGCAGGCCCGCGATGCGTCCCGTGCCGGACTCGTAGTCGGTAGTGGTCCGTGCCGTGCGTGCTCCCCGCACCTGTCCCTCTCCCCGCCGGTTCCGCCCCCCTCCGGCCGGACATCCTATGTGACGGAGGAGTACCTTCCGCGCCGCCCGGGTGTCCGTCGGGCGGACGGACGGGCGGCGCGGTGGCACTCAGGCGGTGATCCCCCGAGGTCAGCCGCCGCCCGGCGCCGGGATCCGGCGCCGGGAGCGGCTGCGCGGTCAGCCCTGCTGGGCCGACTTGCGGCGGCGCAGCACCACGAGGGTGCCGATGCCGGCCACCAGGACGGCGCCGCCGGCGGCGGCGATGGCGGTGGTGTCGTCACCGCCACCGGTGGTGGCGAGGGCCTTGTCCGCGTTGTCGGCGGCGGCCTTGGCCTTGGTGACGGCGGCCGGGACGATCTTCGGCGGGGTGATCTTCGGGACGCTCACCGGGAAGTCGATCGGCTCCGGGGCGCCGGTGCTGCTGCCGGACGGGGCCGGGGCGGCGGTCGAGGCGGAGGCGGACGGCGACGCGGACGGCGACGCAGACGGCGAACCGGTGGTCGGAGCCGGGGTGGTCGGCTGCGTGGTGGGCGTGCCGGTCGGCGTCGCGGTGGCCGTGGTGCTCGGCGTGGCGGTGGCCGTCGGCGTGTGGCTGGTCGTGGGCGAGCCGGTCGGGGTGGGCGTGTGGGTCGGCGTGTGGGTGCCCGTCGGCGACGTGGTGGTCGTCGGGGTCGGCTTGCCGGTGGGGGTCGGGGCCGCCTTCTTGATGGTGAAGCCGGCGCCGCGGATGCCCTCGCAGCTGAACCCGCCGTTGTCGGTCGGCAGGTGGCTGTCGTCGTCGAGCGCGGCGGCGAACACCACCGGGACGACGCCGGCCTTGCCGAGCGGGGCGTCCCCGGTGAAGGAGACCCGGACCTTGATCGTCAGGTTCTTGCCGTGGTTCACGACCAGCAGGGCGTCGTCGGAGGGGTTCCCGTCGCCGTCGACCTGGCCGAGCAGGATCAGGGCGGCGGAGTCGTCGCCGTCGCCGCCGCCGGGCGCGACCGCGCCGGTCTGCCAGCCCTCGCCGGGCAGCTGGTACTCGACCTTGAAGTCCTTGGCCTTGAGCGAGCCGGCCTTGTTCTTGAACTTCAGGAACGGGTAGAAGACGTCGTCGTGCTTGGACGAGTTGTCGATCTTGTAGCTGAACTCGCGGGCGTCGCCGCCGGCGATGAAGGTGTCCGGCACGCCCTGGAGCGAGAGACCGAGGAGCTGCGCCGCCGTCTTCTCGGCCGACGCGGCGGCGGACGGGGCGTCGGTGGCACCGACGGCCATGGCGCCCTGGGCACCGGCCAGCACCATCGAGGACGCGAGCGCGGCGGCGCCGGCGAGGGCAAGAGTGCGACGTATCGACAAGGGAGACCTCACGGGAGAGTCCGGGCACGCCCGGAGGCGCGGTGGGGCGCGGCGGAGCGCGCCGCGATCCCCCCGCGAAGCTTGAAAGTCCGACGGAGACTACCGAACGATCCAGCCACTTCGGAAGGCAGGTGTCACGCTCCGTCCCGTACGACACACGGAGCCTGCCCGAATCGTCCAACTCCGTCACCGGACAAGGCTTTTGTCTTTTACCAAAAGCACACCCGGCGTGACGGGTACACGCCTGGAGGACGGTACCGCACGGCCCTCCGTGGCGTGAATCCATCGGTCGGGCGCTCAGGCCCGACCGGGTGCGGAGCTCACTGCGAGAAGAAGGACTTCGCGGCGACCAGCGCCCGCTCGTCGCGCAGCACGTCCCCCGGCCGGGTGCCGTTGCCGAGCAGCGCGCCGCCCCAGCGCATGCCCATGTAGTCGGCGGTCAGCCGCAGCGCGCCGATCAGCGGGTCGGCCTTGTCGTCCTCGGTGGCCAGGGCGGTGACCGACCAGATGGTGCCGCCCGCCAGGCTCGTGCGGAACACCTTGTCGGGCAGCCGGAGCCAGGACGACCAGTGGTCGAGGTAGAGCTTCGCGCTGGTGGGCAGCGAGTACCAGTACAGCGGCGCGACGAAGACCAGGTCGGTGGCCTCCAACGTGGCGTCCAGCAGCGTCCGTTCGTGTCCGTGCGGCTCGGGGAAGGAGCCGTCCCCGGCGTGCCGGAAGTCCTCGAACGGCGGGAGCGGGTGGTCGTCCAGGCGCAGCCAGCGCTGTTCGGCGCCGGGCGGCAGGCTCGCCCCGGCGGCGAGGCGGGCGAGCTGCTCGGAGTTCCCGTCGGCGCGCGAACTGGCGACGAGGAAGAGGAATCTGCGCGGCGGCTCGGCGCCCGCGTGCTGGTCGTCCATCGGTGGCCCCCCGTTGCCTCGGTACCGCCCGGTCGGCGCGGTCCGTCGAAGTGGTGCGGAAGTGGTGCGTTCGCAGGCGCCAGCGCGCGGGCCGGGCCGGTTATTCCGGGGGCGTCCGCTCCGGTTCCGCCGGCGGGACGGGCCGGTCGGCCCACAGCCGGACCGGTTCGCGCAGGACGGGGTGCCACCGCGGGCCGAGGTCGGCGAGGCCGATCCGCTCGACGACCGCGCGGGAGGAGGCGTTGTGGTCGTGCACCCAGGCCACCACCGGCCGGTCCGGCGCGTGCCGGTGGGCGGCGTCGACGGCGGCGCGGGTCAGCTCGGTGGCGTAGCCGCGGCCCCAGTACGCCGGGTCGAGGCGGTAGTAGAGGTTCCAGAAGCCGGTGGAGGTCTGGAGCGAGGCGCCGCCGACGCCGACCACCGGGCCGTCGGCGCCCGGACGGGCCGTCCAGTAGCCCATGCCGTCGGACTCCCAGACGTCGACGGCCCGTCCGATCCAGGCGCGGGTGGTGCCCTCGTCGAGGTGCCGGCCCTCGGGGGCGTGCCGCCAGGTGCGGGGGTCGTGGTTGATGGCGTGCAGCGGCGCGAGGTCGGCCGGGCCGACGGCGCGCAGTTCCAGCCGTTCGGTGCGGACCAGCCAGGGGGCTGCGGAGCGGTCGTCGGCGCTGCGGGTGGACGTCACGCGCGGATCGTAGGCGGGCGCGGCACGGCCCGGCACGTGGTTATCGGCCGGCGGCGCAGGTGGCGACGGGACCTCGGTCGGGCAGGCCGGCGCGGCGGCGGGCGACGGCCGCGACGGCGGCCCAGTCCTTGTCGCCGTCCCCGTGCGCGAGCGCGTCGAGGAAGGCGTCCCGCAGGACGCTGCCGAACGGGAGGGGCACGGTCGCGGCGGCCCCGGCGTCGAGCGCGAGGCCGACGTCCTTGAGGCCCAGCGGCAGCCGGAACCCGGCCGGCTCGTAGCGCCGCTCGGCCACCATCGCGCCGTACCCGCCGTAGACCGGCCCGGGGAAGAGGGTGTTGGTGATGAGTTCGACGAGGTCGGTCGGCCGGACGCCGTGGGCCTCGGCCAGGGCGCACGCCTCGGCCATCGACTCGATCGCGCAGGCCAGCAGGAAGTTGACACTGATCTTGGTGGTGTTGGCCTGGCCCGGACGGTCCCCGAAGTGCCAGGTCCGCTGCCCCATCGCGGCGAACAGCGGCTCGGCGCGCGCCAGCAGCGCGGGATCGCCCGCGGCGAGGATGTTCAGCTGTCCTGCGGCGGCGACCGGGGGCCGGCCGAGGACGGGCGCGGCGACGTAGCCGATGCCGTGCCCGGCGTGCGCGGCCTCGGCCCGCTCGGCGAGGGTGAGCGAGACCGTCGCCATGTTGACGTGCAGGGTCGCCCGCGCGCCCGACAGCAGGGCGGGGTCGAGCAGCAGCCGCTCGACCGCCTGGTCGTTGGCGAGCATGGAGACCACCGTGTCGGCCGCGAACACCTCGGCGAGCGTCTCCGCCGCCTCCGCGCCCTCGGCGACCATGGCGGCCACCGGCTCGGGGGAACGGTTCCAGACCCGGACGGCGTGGCCGGCCCGCAGCAGGCTGCCCGCCATGCCCCGGCCCATCGCACCCAGCCCCACGAAGCCGACCGTCGTCCCGGTCATCGCGCACTCCCAATCGCCGTCGCCCCGGCCGCGCGCCCGCGCCGCCGCACCCCGGCCGACTGTACGTCAGCCGAGCTCAGGCGCAGGCGCGCTCCGGCAGCCGCACCGCCCGGCCGCGCTCCAGCTGGGTGAGCACCCGGTGGCGCAGCAGCTCGTACTGGGCCTGGAGCCGGCCGTGCCGGGCCGGGCGGGAGACCGGGCGGCCGGGGCCGACCAGTTCGTCCGGCCCGAACTGCTCGCGGGTGAGGTCGATCTCGACGCCGGGGGCGAAGCGGTTCCACCAGTGGAGGTCCGTCCGGACCCCGCCGGCGTACACCTCGCCCATCATCAGCTCGCCGCCGATCAGGTCGTGCAGCACCATCGCGGTGACGCCGCACTGGCCGCGGGCGGGATTGTCGGGACGCCAGTGGGCCAGGTCCTCGGGCGCACAGGTGTCGACACCCCAGGAGGAGCGGATCGCACGTTCGATGTCGTTGAGGGTCCACGCCGTCATACCGGGAAGCCTGCCACGCCCCACCGACAGTGGCACCGGCTTTTGACCGGTCCGCGCCCTGTACTGCAAGGACCCTCCCGATCTTCACCCGAACGAGGGGAAACGGAAACCCGCCCGCCCGGGTGTGCCGGGCGGGCGGGCGGTGCGTCAGGGGTGCTTCCCCGTCCGCGGTGCCCAGGGCCGCGTCACTTCGCGAGCGCGGCGACCCCCGCCTGGGCGAACTGCTCGTCCAGGTCGCCGCTGGGCGCGCCCGCGACGCCGATCGCCGCGACCGGGGCGCCCTTGGCCTGCACCGGGGCGCCGCCGGCCAGGAACAGCGTGCCCGGGATGTCCTTGAGGTTCGGGGCCTGCGCCAGCCGCTTGGCCAGCTCCGAGGTCGGCGCGTTCCAGGAGACCGCGGTGTAGGCCTTGCGCACGGCCGACTCCGGCGACTGCGGGCCGGCCGCGTCACCCTTGAGCAGGACCCGGGTGACGCCGTCCCGGTCGACGACCGCGACCGAGACGTGCTGGCCGGCCTTGGCCGCCGCGTCCAGGGCGGCCTGCGCGGCGCGGGTGGCGGCGTCGACGGTCAGACCCGTGCTCTGGGCCAGGTTCTTGTTCTGGGTGTCGACCTTCACCGCGGCCGGCGCGGCGGCCGGGGTCTCGCTCGTGTCGGCGCTGGCCGAGACGGCGCCGACGGTGGCGGCGAGCGCGGCGGCGGCGAGGGTACCGGTCAGGACTCGGGTGCGCACGGAGATCTTCTTCATCGGGGTCCAGCTCCTCGGGGACTACGGGATCGGGCTGTCGGGGATCCGCGGGTTCGTGGGGAGCCGCGGGTTCGGGTGGGGGCCGCCGGGCGGCGGGGGGACCCGTCCGGCGGCCGTGCTTCGATCCTCCGGCCGGAGCGGGGCCGGCCACATCGGCGGTCCGGCGCGGGCGCGCGGGCGGGTCGGCGGACACCGGGGTCAACCGATCGGCTGATGCGGGACCGGGCCGGACGAGTCACCATCGAGGGATCGGCGCAGGTCAGCGCGCCGCCCGTGACCACCGACCAGGAGCCTCCCGTGCCGCACCCCCGCGCCGCAGACGACGCCGTCGTCGCCGAGGGCGCCGACGCGCTCGCGGGTGCGGACGCGCTCGGGAGCACCGCCGGCGACCCGGACGCGGGCCGGCTCGCGCTGCTGCTCGACTCCGCCTTCCTCTTGCTGCTCGTCGCCTCGCTCAGCCGCTACCTCACCCACCACGCCGGCAGCCCGCGGATCCCGTGGGTCGTCGGCCTGAGCGCCGCCCTGGCCGCCGCCCAGCCGGCCGGCTCCTGGCTCGCGCACCGCCGCCCGCCCGCACCGGGCCGGCGCCGGCTCTGGCCGTTCGCGACGGTGGTCGCCCTCTGGGTGGTGCTGGTGCTGCTCGCGCCGAGCTTCGCGTGGTGCGCCGTCCCGTTGGTCTACACCGCCCTGCGCACGCTCGCCGCGCGGGCGGCGATCCCGCTGGTGGCGGCGCTCACCCTGCTGGTCGTGATCGCCGAGATCCGGCTGCCCGGCGGCGCCGACGCGACGCTCGTCCTGTTGCCGCCCGCCGTGGCGGCGCTCGCCACCGGCGTCTTCCTCTTCATGGCGCGGCAGGCCGCCCGGCAGCACGCGCTGATCGCCGACCTGGTCCGCACCCGGCGCGAACTCGCCGCCACCGAACGGCGGGAGGGCACGCTGG
Source organism: Kitasatospora sp. NPDC057936 (assembly GCF_042887525.1). NCBI lineage: Bacteria > Bacillati > Actinomycetota > Actinomycetes > Kitasatosporales > Streptomycetaceae > Kitasatospora > Kitasatospora sp. NPDC057936. The sequence goes on along the minus strand of NZ_JBHVPD010000093.1, from coordinate 6,066 downwards.
CGGAGCGCGAGCGGCTGGCGATGGAGATCCACGACACCCTCGCCCAGGGACTGTCCAGCCAGCAGATGCTGCTCCAGGCCGCCGACCGCACCTGGGACGCCGACCCGGCGACCGCCCGCGCCCACGTGCGCACCGCCGCCGACGTCGCCGCCCGGAACCTCGCCGAGGCCCGCCGCTTCGTCCACGACCTCGCACCCGCCGAACTCGCCGACGGCCGCCCGCTGGACGAGGCGCTGCGCGCGCTGGCCGCGCGCGAGTCCGCCGAGAGCGGCCTGCCGGTCCGCTTCCACCTGGACGGCGCGCCCGTCCCGCTGCCGGCCGCCGCCCAGTCCGCGCTGCTGCGGATCGCCCAGGGCGCGCTGGCCAACGTCCGGGAGCACGCCGGGGCTTCGACGGCGGCGATCACGCTGTCCTTCCTCGGCGACCAGGCCGTGCTGGACGTCGCCGACGACGGCCGGGGCCTCGACCGCGGCCGGGGCCCCGACGGCGCCGGCGAAGGACCGGCGGGCGGGGCCGGCCGCGGGTACGGGCTGCCGGCGATGCGCGCGCGGCTGCGGCAGCTCGGTGGCACGCTGACGGTCGAGAGCGCCCCCGGCGAGGGCACCGTCGTCTCCGCCTCGATCCCCCTGGAGCAGCAGCCATGACCACGACTCCCGTCCGGCTGCTGGTCTGCGACGACCACGCGGTGGTCCGGGCCGGCCTGCTCGCGCTGCTCGCGAGCGCGGGCGACTTCGAGGTGGTCGGCGAGGCGAGCACCGGGGAGGAGGCGGTCGCGCTGGCCGACCGGCTGGCGCCGCAGGTCGTGCTGATGGACCTCCAGCTCGGGGACGGCATCGACGGCGTGGAGGCCACCCGCCGGATCACCGCCGCGCCCGGCGGTCCGCACGTGCTGGTGCTGACCACGTACGACACGGACGCCGACATCAGCCGCGCGATCGCCGCCGGGGCCACCGGCTACCTGCTGAAGGCCGAACGGCCGGAGGAGCTGTTCGCCGCCGTCCACGCCGCCGCGCGGGGGAGGACGGTGCTGTCGCCGCCGGTGGCGACCCGGGTGATGGCGCAGATGCGGGCGCCCGCGCCGCAGCTGACCGAGCGCGAGCAGGACATCCTGGAGCAACTGGCGCAGGGGCTCGGCAACCGGGAGATCGCCCGCGCGCTGTTCATCAGCGAGGCCACCGTGAAGACCCACCTGGGCCGCATCTACGACAAGCTCGGCGTCGACACCCGGTCCGGCGCGGTGGCCGTCGCCAAGGAGCGCAGGCTGCTGCGCTGAGCGCTCGTCCGGTGCCGCTCCGTACTGTCGAAGTGCTCGGAATGTCGGATTCCAGACCGGCGCACGCTCTCCCCCGCACCCCGCACGCGCCCCCGACGGACCGTCGCGCGCCCTGATGCGCCCACAAATACCTGGTGGCGCGGCGTCCACGACCCTGTCACGATTGTGGATGTTTCGTGGATCCCGCTATTGACAAACCAACCACGCGGTTTGTTAGCTTGGGTCCAACGACGTCCCTGGGGGAAGGGGCTCGCCGGGGTCCGTGCGGACCGCCCTCGCCGGAGGGCACCGCCAGGGGGGCCGGCGAGCGGCCGGGGGGTCGGGGGGAGCGGCAGTGCCGAAGCCGCGCGACGAGGGTGGCGCGGAGCGTGTCCGGGGGGGCTCGCTCCGCGCCTCCTCTGCCCACTGATCTGCGCACCGATCTGCCCACCGAGGCCCCGCCCGACGCGGGACCCCGCGTCACGCCATCGCGCTCCAGTGGGAACAGCAGACGTACGGCAGCGGCGCGCGGCCGCACCCACCCGCGGCCTGCGTGCGCGACGGGTGCTCCGGACGGTCCGCCCCCGGTGAGCTCGCGATCAGCCCTGCCTCACCCAAGTCGCCGAACTCCAGCACCAGTTGATAGCCGTCCCGGGTCGTCGCGGCCACCCGCGGCAGCTCCCGGCCGACACCGAGCGCGGTGATCGTCCAGCCGCGCCGCCGCCAGTGGCCCTCGACCACGCCGGCCAGCACCGCGCGCCGCGCCTCCGACACGATGGTGAGGACGTCCCGTCCGCGCGTGACGTACCAGTGCGGACCGTCGCCGGACCGGGGCGGCGGCAGCCGGACGCCGGACCGGGGCGGCGCGCTCTGCCAGACGGGCATCGGCCGGATCGCGTCGAGCGTGTCCTGGAGCAGCGTCTCGCATCTCGCGGCGGCGACGAGTTGATCGACCGTCGCCTCCCCCAGCGGCCAGGCGGCCGGCTCCTCCGGCCCGAAGCAGGGGCGGCCCACCGGGCATCCGAGGTTCAGGTCGGCACGACCTGGCAGCACTGGGTTCTCCGTACTCCTCCCGGTGTTCAACCCGGGCAGGGATTCCGTCTCTCCTTCGACGGCGCGCGTACGCGATCGGTTCCGGCACCGCCGACGTCCGCGGCTTCTCGCTCGGCGCCGTCGTCGCCACCGCGGCCGCCGCACTGCGCCCGGATCAGGTCCGCCGGCTGGTCGCCACCGCCGGGTGGATCAGCAGCGAGCAGGACGAGTACCTGCGCCTGTCCTTCGCCACCTGGCTGTCGCTCGCCGGCGACCCCGTCGCCTTCGGCCGCCACGCCACCCTCACCGCCTTCAGCCGGGGCTTCCTCAACCGGATCGGCCGAGCTGCCGTCGAGGCCAACACCGCCTACATGCAGCCGACTTCGGGCACGTTGCGGCACATCGCCCTCGACCTCGCGCTGGACCTCGGCCCGCTGCTCCCCCGGGTCCAGGCACCGGCTCTGGTCATCGGCTGCACCCAGGACGCCACCGTGCCGGTGGAGAACACCCGCCGGCTGCACGCCGCCCTCCCCGGCAGCGCGTACGCCGAGTTCGACACCGGGCACATCGTCCTGGCCGAGGAGACCGAGGCGTACACCAGGACCGTCCGCGACTTCCTCGACGGCTGAGCGGGAATCCCGACCGGCTGCCCCCGCGGAACCGGCACGCCCGACCGGCGACCGACCCGGACCGAGCGGGCCCGACCGGCGACCGACCCGCCCCGCGCCGGAGAGAGCACACCGCGGCCCGCCTGGCAAGAGCCGCGGCAGAACGTCCGATTCCCGCACACGGCACCGAAATCCGAATTGACTCGACATCAGCTCGCGAGAGGAGATGGGCTTGTCCGTCGCCGCTCCGCACGAGAGCGCGACACGTCATGCAAGGAGACGATGATGCGCATACTCCTCACCGGCCCGGCCGCGGCCGGCCACCTCTTCCCGATGGTGCCCACCGCCCAGGCCCTGCGCGCCGCCGGGCACGACATCCTGTTCGCCGTCTCCCGGCCGCTGGACCAGATCCGCAGCGCCGGCTTCCCGCTCGCCGAGATCGGCGACGGCCGCGACATGCGCGACCTGTTCTCCGAGGCCAACGACGGCCAGCTCAGCTACAGCGGCCACGGCCTCGACCAGGACGGGATCCTGGACATGGCCGCCCGCGCCTTCGCCTACGTCGCCCGTCCCACCGTCGACGGCCTCCTCGACGTCGCCTCCGACTGGGGCGCCGACCTGCTCGTGCACGCCGCGTTCCAGCCCGCGGCCCCGCTGGTGGCGGCCAAGCTCGGGATCCCGTCGGTCCTGCACAACTACGGCATCCCGACCGGCCGCGACATGGTCGAGCGCCTCGCCGGCCACTTCACCGACCTCTACGAGAAGCACGGCGTGGCCGGTCCCGCCACGCCCACCTCGCTCAGCATCGGCCCGCTCGGCGGCGACCCGGACGGCCTGCGGATGCGCTACGTGCCGTACAACGGCGGCGGCCTCGTCCCGGGCGAGTTCCTGGCCCCGGCCGAGCGTCCGCGGGTCCTGATCACCCTGGGCACCGTGGTCACCCAGATGGACGGCGTCAGCGCCGTCTCCCGCCTGATCGAGGCGGCCTCCGCGGTCGACGCCGACTTCCTGCTCGCCGTCGACGGCGCCGACATCGCCCCGCTCGGCACCCTGCCCCGCAACGTCCGCGCCCTGCCCTGGGTGCCGCTCGCCGACCTGGTCCGCCACTGCGACGGCGTGATCCAGCACGGCGGCGCGGGCACCACGGGCACCACCCTCTCGGCAGGTGTCCCGCAGCTCCTGCTTCCCCAGGGCGCCGACAACTTCATGGTCGCCGACGCGCTCGTCGCCGCCGGTATCGCCCTGCGCTCCACCTCGGAGACCGTCGACACCGACGTCCTGAACCGCCTCCTGACCGACACCGACCTCCGCGCCGCCGCCGCCCGCGTCCGCGCCGAGAACGACGCCCTCCCCACCCCCGCCGCCATGGTCCCCACCCTGGAGGCCCTGGCCGCCGCCCGCTGAACCGCCCCGGCACCCGGCAGCCGCAGGCCACCCGGCCTGCGGCTTTCCGCGTTGCGGCGCGGGCACGCGCCGCCGCCCCGCCCGACGGACGCCGCTCCTGCCGGCACGCCGTGCGCTCCGGACAACTGCTCCGGCAGTGTTACCGGTTCTGCCGGTCGCGACGGTCCCGTGGGCGGTGCCCGGCGCAAGCGCAGGTGGGCAGCGGTGCGGTCGGCGGCGGCCGGACGCCCGGGGGCTCCCGCTCCTCTGGCCGGGCTGGAGGAGTGCGCCCAGGCGAGGTCCGTACGGTGGTCGAACCGCAAGGCCGTTCCCCGTGCCGACCCACCAGAGGAGCGTCGCATGAGCCGGTTCGACCAGCTCGCGTACACCGAGGCGGTGCGCCAGGTCCAGGAGGAGATGGGCAGCGCCACCGCCGCCGACCGCCGGCTGCGGCGCCCGGCCGAGGAGGCCGAGCCGCTCACCGGCTCCGAGGCCTCGTTCATCCGCAGCCTCGACGGCTTCCTGTTCGCCAGCGTGGGCCAGACCGGCTGGCCGTACATCCAGTTCCGGGGCGGCCCGACCGGGTTCGTGCACGTGCTGGACGAGCACACGCTCGGCTACCTCAGCGTCCGGGGCAACCGGCAGTACATCACCACCGGCAACCTGCGGGGCGACGACCGGGTCGCGCTCTTCTTCATCGACCACGCGCGCCGGGCACGCCTCAAGCTGTTCGGCCGCGCCGCCGCCGTGCCGATCGGCGACGACCCCGGGCTCGTCGAGCGCCTGAGCGAGCCGCGCACCGAGGGCGCGGTCGAACACGTCGTCACCATCCGGGTCGAGGCGTTCGCCTGGAACTGCCCCAACCACATCACGCCCCGGTTCAGTCAGCGCGAGGTCTCCGACGCCCTGGCGCCGATCCACGAGCGCCTCGCGCAGCTGGAGCAGGAGAACGCCGCCCTGCGCGCCGAGCTCGCCGCGGGGAAGCCGCAGTAGGACGGGAGCGGCCCCGGCTGTCCGCTGACCTAATTCGGCAGCCGGTTCCGGGCGTTGAGAAAGGTCTGCACCAATCCCTAGCCTCGAATCGTCCAAGAACACCGAGGCGAACGGAGACATCGCCCATGGTCAGCGATGTGATCGACCGGAACGGCCGGCTCCAGGAAATCACGGACCGCCTCACCGGCCACGACGGGCAACCCGCCCTCGCCACCCCCGGACCCGTCCGCGACGCCGCCAGGGCCACCGCCGGCGCCGCCGATCCGTCGTGAACCGGCCCCGCATCGGCGTCGACCTCGTGCCGCTCACCCGGATCCACGAACTCCTGCCGGTGCTCAGGCGGTTCCTCTCCACCGACGAGCTGACCGCCTCCCGGACCCCGGACGGCGCGCCCGACCCCTCCGGGATCGCCGGACGGCTGGCCGCCAAGGAGGCCGTCTTCAAGCTGTTCGGCACCGTCGGCCGGCCCGTGCCCTGGCAGGGCATCGAGATCCTGCGCGGCCCCGGCGGCCGCCCCGAGGTCCGGCTGGCCGGCTCGGCCGCCGAACTCGCCGCCGACGCCGGGCTCGGCCCGATCGACATCAGCATCAGCCACGACGGCGGCTTCGCCATCGCCGTCGCGGCCACCACCGCTCCCTGAGCGGGCCCACCACCGTCCGCGCCCTTCGAAGGGAACCGCCATGAGCGCCACCGGCACCGGCACCGCCACCGGCATCGACAAGGTCCGCGACTGGATCCTCGGCCGCCACCCCGGCCGCACCGAACTCGCCCCCGACGTCAACATCATCGAGAGCCGCC
>NZ_JBHVPD010000092.1:34769-45022 GCF_042887525.1 Kitasatospora sp. NPDC057936 | reverse complement strand
GGCCCCCTCCTCGCGGGGAGGGGGCCCGGCCTTCCGCCGTCCCCGCCCCGAGCCGAAGGGCGCGCCCGGAGGCGAGCGGGCGGGTAACGACGGCTACTTGAGCATCGCGGCGGCCTCGACCGCCCAGTAGGTGAGGATCTGCTGGGCGCCGGCCCGGCGGATCGAGGTGAGCGTCTCCATGATCATCCGCTCCCGGTCGATCCAGCCGTTCGCCGCCGCGGCCTCGACCATCGCGTACTCCCCGGACACCTGGTACGCGGCGACCGGGACCGGCGAGGCGTCGGCGACCTGGCGCAGGATGTCCAGGTAGGCCATGGCCGGCTTGACCATCACCATGTCCGCGCCCTCGGCGAGGTCCTGCTCCAGCTCGCGCAGCGACTCGCGGGCGTTGGCCGGGTCCTGCTGGTAGGCCTTGCGGTCGCCCTTGAGCGAGGAGCCGACCGCCTCGCGGAACGGGCCGAAGAAGGCCGAGGCGTACTTGGCGGTGTAGGCGAGGATGCCGGTGTCCTGGTGCCCGGCCTCGTCCAGCGCCCGGCGGACGACGCCGATCTGGCCGTCCATCATGCCGGACGGGCCGACCAGGTGGACGCCCGCGTCGGCCTGGACCCGGGCCATCTCGGCGTAGCGCTCCAGGGTGGCGTCGTTGTCCACGCTGCCGTCGGCGGCCAGCACGCCGCAGTGGCCGTGGTCGGTGTACTCGTCCAGGCACAGGTCGGACATGACCACCAGGGAGTCGCCGACCTCGGAGACGACGTCCCGGATCGCCTGCTGGAGGATGCCGTCCGGGTTGGTGCCCTCGCTGCCGATCGCGTCCTGCACGAGCGGGACGCCGAACAGCATGACGCCGCCGACCCCGGCCTCGGCGGCCTCGACCACGGCCTTGCGCAGGGTGTCCCGGGTGTGCTGGACGACGCCCGGCATCGAGCCGACCGGGACGGGCTCGCTGACGCCCTCGCGGACGAACAGCGGCAGGATCAGCTCCGCCGGGTGCAGCCGGGTCTCGGCGACCAGACGGCGCATCGCCGGGCTCTGGCGCAGCCGGCGGGGGCGAACGTACGGGAATTCAGCGGACACGGCTTCTCTCTCCGAACGGTGGTGCAGCTCCGGGGGCGACGGGATCGCCGCCCCCGGGTCCCGGACAGGGGTCAGCGGGCCTTGCGGCGCGAGCCCGGGCGGCGCTCGCTGGGCCGGTAGACCGGCTCACCGGCAGCGGTCGCGGTGTCGCGGCGCTTGGCCCCGAAGTCTGCCAGCGCCTGGGCCAGCGCGGCCGCCGACGGGGCCGGGGCCATCACGTCGACCCGCAGGCCGTGCTCCTCGGCGGTCTTCGCGGTGGCCGGGCCGATGCAGGCGATGACGGTGACGTTGTGCGGCTTGCCGGCGATGCCGACCAGGTTGCGCACGGTCGAGGACGAGGTGAAGAGCACCGCGTCGAAGCCGCCGCCCTTGATCGCCTCGCGGGTCTCGGCCGGCGGCGGCGAGGCGCGCACCGTGCGGTACGCCGTCACGTCGTCGACCTCCCAGCCGAGCTCGACCAGGCCGGCCACCAGGGTCTCGGTGGCGATGTCGGCGCGCGGCAGCAGCACCCGGTCGATCGGGTCGAACACCGGGTCGTAGGGCGGCCAGTCCTCCAGCAGGCCGGCCGCGGACTGCTCGCCGGAGGGCACCAGGTCCGGCTTCACGCCGAAGTCCACCAGGGCCTGCGCGGTGGTCTCGCCGACCGCCGCGACCTTGATGCCGGCGAACGCGCGGGCGTCCAGGCCGTACTCCTCGAACTTCTCCCGGACCGCGCGGACGGCGTTCACCGAGGTGAACGCGATCCACTCGTAGCGGCCGGTCACCAGGCCCTTGATGGCCCGTTCCATCTGCTGCGGGGTGCGCGGCGGCTCGACCGCGATGGTCGGCACCTCCTGCGGCACCGCGCCGTACGAGCGCAGCTGCTCGGACAGGCCGTGGGCCTGCTCCTTGGTGCGCGGCACGAGGACGTTCCAGCCGAACAGCGGCTTGGTCTCGAACCACGAGTGCGAGGCGCGGTGGGCGACCTGCTCGCCCACCACGGCTATCACCGAGGTGGCCGGGTCGACCGGGGCCGAGACCGGCGAGGGCAGCACCCGGGCGGCCTTCAGGTCGGCCGCGATGCCGGACAGGGTCGAGGTGAAGGTGCGCTGGCGCGTGGTGGTGCCGGACAGCGTCGCGCTCAGCGCCGCCTCCGGCTTGCGGCCGTTGGAGACCAGTGCGGCGGCGGTCGCGGGCAGCTGGCCCAGCGTCGTGCGGACCACCAGGGTGGTCTCCGGCGCGCCCAGGTCGACCGGGCCGCCGGCCAGCAGCGCTGCGCCGTCGACGAAGCGCACGTCCGCACCGGCGGAGCCGCGCAGCGGGACGCCCGCGTAGGCCGGCACGCCGACCGACTGGGCGACGCCCGGGATCACCTCGAAGGCGATCCCGTCGCCCGCGCAGCTGAGCATCTCCTCGGCGGCGCAGCCGTCCAGGCCCGGGTCGCCGTCGACGGTGCGGACCACGTGCTTGCCGGCCCGCACGGCCTCGGCGACCAGCTTGGCCAGGTCGAGCTCGACGCCCTCGGCGCCGGGGGTGTGCACCTGCACTCCGGCCGGGCAGTGGCTGCGCACGGCGGCGGCGGTCAGCGGATCGGCGACCAGGACGTCGGCCGAGGACAGCACCTCGACCGCGCGCAGGGTCAGCAGCCCCGGGTCCCCGGGGCCCGCGCCCAGGAAGGTGCACCGTCCGGTGGCGGACTGGCCGCCCGGGAACGGGATGTCGGTGGCGGCGGTGGGGCTCATGCGCCCACCTCGCTGCGCTCGGCGGTCTCTTCGCGAAACGCGCAACTCTTCATGATTCGCTCGCTTCGCTCGCTCATCGGGCTCGCTCCCCCATCAGGGCGGCCGCGCCCGCGTCGAGCAGCCGGGCGGCCAGCGCGCGGCCGAGGGCCGTCGCCTGCTGCTCGGCGGTCTCGTCGAGGACGATCGGACCGTTGGCGGACATCTTCAGCAGGGTGGCGCCGTCGGTGGTGCCGACCACGCCCTCCAGCCGCAGTTCGTTCGGCCGGCCCCAGGTGGCCAGCCCGGCCACCGGCGCCGAGCAGCCGGCCTCCAGGGCGGCCAGCAGCGCCCGCTCGGCGGCCACCTCGACCCGCGTGGGGGCGTGGTCGAGGGCGGCGAGCGCGGCGGCGAGGTCAGTGTCGGCGCTGGTGCACTCGATGGCGAGCGCGCCCTGGCCGGGGGCCGGGATCATCAGCTCGGGGTCGAGGTGCTGGGAGATCTCGGCGCTGCGGCCGAGCCGGTTCAGGCCCGCGGTGGCGAGCACCACGGCGTCCAGCTCGCCCTTGGTGACATAGCCGATCCGGGTGTCCACGTTGCCACGGATCGCGACGGTCTCCAGGGCGGCGCCGCGGGCGGCGGCCCAGGCGTTCAGCTGGGCCATCCGGCGCGGGGAGCCGGTGCCGATCCGGGCCGGGCGGCCGGCGCCGGCCAGCTTCTCCACCAGTTCGTCCAGGGCCAGGCCCTCGCGGGCGACCAGGGCGTCGCGGACGTCCTCGCGCTCGGGGACGGCGGCCAGCACCAGGCCCTCGGGGGCGGCGGTGGGCAGGTCCTTCAGCGAGTGCACGGCGAAGTCGATCCGGCCCTCCAGCAGCGCGTCGCGCAGCGCGGAGACGAACACGCCGGTGCCGCCGATCTGGGCCAGCGCCTCGCGCGAGGTGTCGCCGTAGGTGGTGATCTCGACCAGCTCGACGGCGCGCCCGGTGAGCCTGGTCACCTCGCGGGCGACCATGCCCGACTGGGCCATGGCGAGCGCGCTGCGCCGGGTGCCGAGCCGCAGGGCGGGGGCGGCCGGAGCCTGCTCCGTGATCGGTTGACCATTCATGAGGTGATCGTCCCGGTGGTACTCGTGGGATGGCTGACGGTTCATCCGGCGCTCCCGCCCGAGGGCTGGGGCCGGCCGCCGACGGGCGTGCCCGACACGGCGTGCACGGCCGCCGGGTCGAGGTCGAACAGTTCGCGCAGGGCGTCCGCGTAGGAGGCGCCGCCGGGCTCGGCGGCGAGTTGTTTGACCCGCACGGTGGGTGCGTGCAGGAGCTTGTCGACGACCCGCCGGACGGTCTGGGTGATCTCGGCGCGCGAGCGCTCGTCCAGGTCGGGCAGCCGGGAGTCCAGCCGGCCGAGTTCGGCGGCGACGACGTCGGAGGCCATCGACCGCAGCGCGACGACGGTCGGCGCGATCCGGGCGGCCCGCTGGGCGGCGCCGAACGCGGTGACCTCGTCCGCGACGATCCGGGTGACGGCGTCCACGTCGCCCGCGCCGGGGCTGGCGGCGTGCGCGTGCGAGAGGCTCTCCAGGTCGACCAGCAGGGCGCCGGGCAGCTCGTGCACCGCGTGGTCGACGTCGCGCGGCATCGCGAGGTCCAGCAGGGCGAGCGGCTGCTCGGCCCGGCGCAGGGCGACCGCGGCGGCGACGTCCTCGGTGCGGATCACCACGCCGGCCGCGCCGGTGCAGGAGATCACCAGGTCGACGTCGGCCAGCGCCTGCGGCACCTTGGCCAGGTCGAGGGTGCGGGCCACGCCCGGGCCGAGGATCTCGACCAGGCGCTCGGCGCGCGCGGGCGTCCGGTTGGCGACCAGCAGGTCGGTGACGCCGGAGCGGACCAGGGTCGCGGCGGCCAGCGAGCTCATCGAGCCGGCGCCGACCACCAGGGCCCGCTTGCCGGCGATCTCGCCCGCGCCGGCCGCGACCTGCTCCAGGCCGAAGGTCACCAGCGACTGGCCGGCCTTGTCGATGCCGGTCTCGCTGTGCGCCCGCTTGCCGACCCGCAGCGCCTGCTGGAACAGCTCGTTCAGATCGCGCCCGGCGGTGTGCTCCTCCTGGGCCTTGGCGAGCGCGTCGCGCAGCTGGCCGAGGATCTGGCCCTCGCCGACGACCATCGAGTCCAGGCCGCAGGCCACCGAGAAGAGGTGGTGGACGGCGCGGTCCTCGTAGTGGACGTAGAGGTGGGGGGTCAGCTCCTCCAGGTCCACGCCGCTGTGGTGGGCCAGGAGCAGGGACAGCTCGGCGACGCCGGCGTGGAACTTGTCGACGTCCGCGTACAGCTCGATCCGGTTGCAGGTGTTGAGCAGCGCGGCCTCGGCGACGGTCGCGGTGGCCGCGGCGTCGTGCAGCAGCCGGGTCGGCGCGTCACCGGTCAGCGCGGCGCGCTCCAGCACGCCGACCGGGGCCGTCCGGTGGCTCAGTCCTACGACGAGAAGACTCACGCCCGCCCCCCACAGATCTTCGTGTTCATGCGGGCATCACCGCGGACAGATCGCCCTCGCCGCCCTTGGCCGGCTTGCCCTTGGCCTGCTCGGCCTGGTCCTTGGCGGTGGTCTCGGCGCGGCCCTTGCCGTTGCCGCCGGCCGCGCGGCGCAGCTTGGCGGCCGCGGCGCGGACCGGGCCGGGGGCGCGGTCCAGCACCGACTCGGTGCGGTCGGGCTCCTCGCCGGCCTTGCGCTGCTCGTGGAAGGCCAGGATCTGCAGCTCGATGGAGAGGTCCACCTTGCGCACGTCCACGCCGTCCGGGACGGTCAGCACGGTCGGGGCGAAGTTGAGGATGCTGGTGACGCCGGCCTCGACCAGGCGGTCGCAGACCTGCTGGGCGGCACCGGGCGGGGTGGTGATGACACCGATCGAGACGTGCTGGCTCTCGACGATCGACTCCAGCTCGTCCATGTGGCGCACCGGCAGCCCGGCCGCCGTGGAACCGACGACGTTCGGGTCGGCGTCCAGCAGGGCGGCGACCCGGAAACCGCGGGAGGCGAAGCCGCCGTAGTTCGCGAGGGCGTGGCCGAGGTTCCCGATGCCGACGATGACGACCGGCCAGTCCTGGGTCAGGCCGAGCTCGCGGGAGATCTGGTAGACGAGGTACTCGACGTCGTAGCCGACACCGCGGGTGCCGTAGGAGCCGAGGTAGGAGAAGTCCTTGCGCAGCTTGGCGGAGTTGACCCCGGCCGCGGCGGCCAGCTCCTCGGAGGAGACGGTCGGCACCGAGCGCTCGGAGAGCGCGGTGAGGGCCCGCAGGTAGAGGGGCAGGCGGGCGACGGTCGCCTCCGGGATGCCCCGGGCACGCGAGGGTCGGCGCGTGGCGCCCTGGTCGGGCGTCTGCGAACTGCTCTGTGGTGATCGGCCGATTGCCACGGTGCTCCTGTGGGTGAAGCTGGGCTTTGGCAGCCAGGCTATGCGTTTGTGAACGTGTGCACAAAGATGGTGTCCGATTTGTCCCCGCACAGTGATGCGCATCACGCCGTCGAACCCATAGCACCGCAGTCCGTCAGGACCACGGCCGGGGCCGGTACCCCGGGCAGCCACGGGCCGTACGGCGCCTCCCGGCGCAGCAGCGGGACGGCCGCCCCGGACGGGCGGGAACGGGCCCGGCCCAGCCGCGGCCACGGCACCAGGGCCGCCTCGCGCAGCGCCCCCGCCAGGTCGTCCGGCGCCAGGTCGTCCGGCGGGCCGCCCGGGACGCCCACGCAGTGGCGCAGCAGCTCGGCGGTCACCCGGGCGTCGCCGAGCGCGGTGTGCGCCGGGTACCAGCCGAGGCCGGCCGCCTCCACGCAGGCCGCCAGGCCGTGGCCGCGGGCCTCCGGCAGGAGCGCGCGGGCCAGCCGCATCGTGCACAGCAGCGGGACGGGCGGCAGCGGCACGCCGATGCGGGCGAACTCACGGTCCAGGAAGGCGTGGTCGCAGCTCACGTGGTGCCCCACCAGCACCCGGCCGGCCAGCAGCTCCAGCAGCCGCGGCGCGATCTCCCGGAAGCGCGGGGCGCCCTCGACGTCCGCCTGGCTTATGCGGTGCACGTGGGTCGGGCCGACCGGGCCCAGCGGGTCGAGCAGGGTCGCGAACTCGCCCTCCGGGTGCAGCTCGCCGTCCAGCAGGACCACCGCGATCTCGACCACCCGGTGCCGCCACGGGCTCCGGCCGGTCGCCTCCACGTCCACCACGGCGAAGCCCTGGGCCCCGGCACCGTCCGGGGCTTCGGAGGGCGCGGGGGTGGGACCGGGAAGCATGGCGGCACTCCTCGTGTGCTCAGCCCCCCACGGGCGCAAACGAGTTCGATCGTAAGCCGACGAACACGCTCCGACATCGCCGGTTCGGAGTGGGTTTGGCAACGATTCGGCGACTCGCCCCCGCCGGTCGGCGGGGGGGGGGGAACGGCCAGAGCCCGGGAAAAGGCGGCGGAGGGGGGTCAGCCGCCCAGCGCGGCGCGCAGGCGGCGCTCGTCCACCCGCCAGAAGTCGTGCTGGCGGCCGTCGATCAGCGTCACCGGGATCTGCTCCCAGTACAGCCGGTACAGCTCCTCGTCCTGGGTGATGTCCTTCTCCTCGAAGGCCGCGCCCAGCTCCCCCGTCACCCGGACGATCACCTCCCGGGCGTCGTCGCACAGGTGGCACCCGGGCTTGCCGACCAGGGTCACGGTACGGTCCGCCGGGGACGGCTTCGGGCTCTTGTCACGTCGCAGCAGTGGGCTCACCCGGCCATTGTCCGCCCCGCCCGCGGCGGCCCCGCGCCCGGCCGCGCAGCGCTCTGTTCACCGCACGGGCACGCCGCCGTCACGGCCGCTGCGCGCCCGGCTGGCTATGCTCGATGACATGGCCGTGCTCCGAAGGCTCACCCGCGCAAGGCGCCCCACCACCGAGCTGACCGCCCTCGCGGGCGAGGCCGCGGCCGAGGCGGCGGAGGCCGCCCTGCGCGCCGAGCCCGAGCCGGCCGGAGCCCTCGCGGACACCGCCGCCGACACCCCCGGCGCACCCACCACGGCCCCCGGTGCGGCCACCGGCAGGCCCGGGAAGGCCCCCAAGGCACCCGCAGGCAACCACACCCCCGAGCCCGGGGACCCGCACGCCGCCGCCTTCTTCGACTGCGACAACACCATCCTGCGCGGCGCCGCGATCTTCTACCTCGGCGTCGGCCTGTACCGCCACGGCTTCCTCACCCGCCGCGACATCGCCCGCTTCGCCTGGCAGCAGGCCTGGTTCCGGCTGCACGGCGCCGAGGACCCGGACCACATCTCGGACGCCCAGCACACCGCGCTCGGCCTCGTCGCCGGCAAGGCCACCGCCGAGCTGGAGGCACTCTGCGAGGAGGTCTTCGAGGACGTCGTCGCCGACAAGATCTGGCCCGGCACCCGCGCCCTGGTCCAGATGCACCTCGACGCCGGCCAGCGGGTCTGGCTGGTCACCGCCGCCCCGCTGGAGGTGGCCCGGGTGATCGCCCGGCGGCTCGGCATGACCGGAGCGCTCGGCACCGTCGCCGAGGCCCGCGACGGGCTCTACACCGGCCGGCTGGTCGGCGAGCTGCTGCACGGCCCCGCCAAGGCCGCCGCGGTCTCCGCGCTCGCCAGACGCGAGCGGCTCGACCTCGACCGCTGCGCCGCGTACAGCGACTCGGCCAACGACATCCCGATGCTCTCCCTGGTCGGCCACCCGTACGTGGTGAACCCGGACGGCGCGCTGCGCCGGCACGCGCGCGCCCAGGGCTGGCGGGTGCGGGACTTCCGCACCGGGCGGAAGGCGGCCAGGATCGGGTTGCCGGCCGCGGCCGCGCTCGGCGTGCTCGCGGGCGCGACGGCCGCCGGGGTCGCGCTGCACCGGCGGCGCCGCCGCGCGTGATCCCGCGCACGTTCCGCCACTCCCCGACGCGCGCGAGTTGCCGTCGGAGCCGCTCCGAACTCCCTCGCACGGCCTTCCCCTTCATGGGTGACCAGACGTCAACAGGGCCGCTGACCTGGCCCCTCGTACGGGCGAACTCCGGTCCACGGCAGGGCCGTCCGACCCCGCTGCCCGAACCTGATACCCGCTGACCGGTTCTGATCGTTCGCCAGACCGGGAAAGTCGGCGATTACCGAGCCCCAAGGCAGGGAAACCGCCCACCGGACCGCCGAATTGGTCACCCTGAGCGCTCGTTCGGTCACGTTGGGCCGGATGAACGGTGACACGATCGGTCAGTGTCAGCCGAATATGCACGCGAAATGGATCCCAAGCGACCACTTCGACCACACGGTGTAGCTGTCATTGCACAAAGCGTTATTCTCTCCTGGATGCGCGTCACCCGACCGCCCCGTCCGAACGGGCCATGGTGGCGTGCTCTCCGCGCAGGCGGAGGTGATCCGTCCACAGTTCTGCCTCTGGGAGTCCCGTGTACCCACCCGTCCGGAACGACGCGCCTGCACCCTCCCGCCCGTCGTCCGCGCCCCTGCGCCCCCGCACCGGCCTCCGCGGTCGCCCGGTCACCACCCGGCAGATCTCCACCGGCCTCGACCTGCTGCGCAGCCTGCTCCTCAGCCAGCTCGCCGTCTCGCCCCAGCTCGTCCCGGCCGGGGCGGCACTCGGGCCCCAGCCGGCCCCCGGGCTCGCGCTGCGCACCACCGCGGCCGGCTCGGCCGGCACCGGCTCCCGCGGCCGCACCGGCACCACCGGCGTCGGCCGCAGCCGGACGCGCACCGCGCCCACCCCGGGCTACGAGACCGAGCACAACCCGATCATGGAGCTGGTCGAGCGGGCCCAGGCCGGCGAGAGCGAGGCCTTCGGGCGCCTCTACGACCACTACTCGGACACCGTCTACCGGTACATCTACTACCGGGTCGGCAGCCGGGCCACCGCCGAGGACCTCACCAGCGAGACGTTCCTGCGCGCCCTGCGCCGGATCGGCACCTTCACCTGGCAGGGCCGCGACTTCGGCGCCTGGCTCGTGACGATCGCCCGCAACCTGGTCGCCGACCACTTCAAGTCCAGCCGCTTCCGGCTGGAGGTCACCACCGGCGAGATGCTCGACTCCAACGAGTGCGAGCGCAGCCCGGAGGAGTCGGTCCTGGAGTCGCTCTCCAACGCGGCCCTGCTCGACGCGGTGCGCCGGCTCAACCCGCAGCAGCAGGAGTGCGTCACGCTCCGCTTCCTGCAAGGGCTCTCGGTGGCCGAGACGGCGCGGATCATGGGCAAGAACGAGGGCGCCATCAAGACGCTGCAGTACCGGGCCGTCCGCACCCTGGCCCGCCTGCTCCCGCCCGACGCGCGATGAGGCGCACGGCCGTGCGGGCAGCGGCGGCCGCGTGCGGCGCCGACGGGGAGATACCCCACCGGGCCCGAGCCGTCGGTCCGTCACCACCGGTGGCGGGCCCACACCGGCGGGGGTAAGGGGGGGGCGAAGGTAAGTAGGGGGTTAACGACCCCCCCCCCCCCGCGGTGGGCCAATTGGAAGCCGCCCCCCCGCGGAAGGTC
>NZ_JBHVPD010000092.1:0-34759 GCF_042887525.1 Kitasatospora sp. NPDC057936 | reverse complement strand
GGCCTCTGCGGCCCGGGCCGGGGGGGCCCGCGGGCGCGGGTGGGGGCGCCGCGGGCCACCACCCCCCCGGGCCCCTCGCCGCCGGGCGCCCCCCCCGGGGGGCCCCCCCCCACGTCCGGGTGAACGGTCGGTCCGATGATCAGTCGTGCGTAACCGACCACCCGCACCGCTCGTTGGCCAATGTGCAAGCCGCCACCACGCGTACGGTCAAGCCGAATTGCGACCCGTCACCCGATGGAGTGGCTTTGGCCCGCCGGGGCAACCGTCCGGCAGGCCGGGGTGTCGACAACGACGAAGGGAGGTGTGGCCCGTGACGGCAAACGTGCTGGAGCACCGACGGGCGAAGGCCTTCGCCGAGGCGCTGGAGGCCCACCAGGCAGAGCAAGGCGGCACGGCCGACGCCGAATCGGCCAACACCGCTACCACTGGCCAGAGTTCCGCCGCGATGGCCGAACTGGTCGGCCTGGCGGGCGCGTTGGGCACACTGCCCGGCCCGGCACTCGACCCGGAGGTACGGACCGTCCAACGCGCCCAGCTGATGGCCGCGTTCGAGCAGGCCTTCGCCGGCGGACCGGGCGCCGCGGTGCCCCGCCAGCGCCGGCACCGCGCGGTCCGAACGGCCCCGCGCGGCCGCTGGAGCCGCCGCTTCGCGATCGGCGGCCTCGTCGCCGGCCTCGCCGTCGGCAGCCTCGCGGGCGCCGCCGCCGCCAGCACCAGTGCCCTCCCGGGGGACACGCTGTACGGCATGAAGCGCGGCCTCGAAGGACTCCGGCTCGACCTGGCGGGCTCCGACTCCGAGCGCGGCGAACTGCTCCTCGACAACGCCGCGACCCGGCTCAAGGAGGCCAAGAGCCTGGTGGGCCGCACCGACGGGGCGGGCGCACTCAGCCCGGGCACCGTCGACCAGGTCCGCCGCGCACTGGACGACATGCACGCCGACGCCATCAAGGGCCGCGACCTGCTGCGCTCGGTCTACCGGAGCAACGGCTCGCTCGACCCGATGCGGACACTGGCCGGCTTCGCCCACGACGAGGACGGTCGCTG
The DNA here is from genome assembly GCF_042887525.1 of Kitasatospora sp. NPDC057936. NCBI lineage: Bacteria > Bacillati > Actinomycetota > Actinomycetes > Kitasatosporales > Streptomycetaceae > Kitasatospora > Kitasatospora sp. NPDC057936. The sequence goes on along the minus strand of NZ_JBHVPD010000092.1, from coordinate 33,715 downwards.
GACCGAGCTGGAGGGGCGACTGCCCTCCCAACTCACGCCGCAGGCCCACCTGGTGAACCAGCTCTTCGACGACATAAGCGAGGACGTCGCGCCCCTGCGCCTGGCCCAGCCCACCGCCCCCGGCGGTGCACCGGCCGACGCGGGAGCGGGCGGCGACACCGCCGGCCCGAACCCCGGTGGCACCGGCCCGGCGCCGTCGGGCGCCACCGGCACCGCACCGGGCGCACCCGCCCAGGGCGGCAGCACCGGCACGGCCGGCGGCAACCGGCCCGGCGGCACCGAGCACCCCTCGGTCGGCGCCGGGACGCTCCTGCCCGGCGGCACCGGCGCCAAGGGCAACGGCCTGACCGGGAGCCTGCCCAGCAGCGCTCCCGACGCCGTCAACGGGCTGGTGGGCAACCTCACCAACGGGCTCACCGGCGCCAAGCAGCAGCCCTCGCCCAGCACCGACGCGGCGCCCGGCGGCCAGTCGCAGCAGCAGCCGACCGCCACGCCCAGCGCCGCCACCGGCGGCCAGCAGCAGAGCGTCGACGTGCCCCCGCTCATCCCGGGGCTGCTGCCCGGGCTGCGGATCCTCGGCGGCTGACGCACCGGGCCGGCACACGACGGTCGAGGGCCCGGCGGGGCGAACCCGCCGGGCCCTCGGCCGTCGTCCTGGCGTCGGAAGAGCCACAGCGCCGCAAGGGGCCACAGCGCCAGGGGAACCGGGCTAGAAGAACACCGAGCGCCGCTGCACCAGCAGCTTGTAGAGCGTGTGCTGGATGGTCTCCCGCACCTCGTCCGCCAGGTCGAAGACCAGCATCGGATCGTCCGCCGCCTCGGCCGGGTACCCGTCGGTGGCGATCGGCTCGCCGAACTGGATCGTCCACTTCGTCGGCAGCGGCACCGCGCCGAGCGGGCCCAGCCACGGGAACGTCGGCGTGATCGGCACGTACGGCAGGCCCAGCAGCCGGGCCAGCGTCTTCAGGTTGCCGATCATCGGGTACGTCTCCTCCGCCCCGACGATCGAGCACGGCACGATCGGCACCCCCGCCCGCAGCGCCGAGGAGACGAACCCGCCGCGCCCGAAGCGCTGGAGCTTGTACCGCTCGGCGAACGGCTTGCCGATGCCCTTGAAGCCCTCCGGCCACACCCCGACGACCTCGCCGCGCTCCAGCAGCGCCTGGGCGTCCTCGTTGCAGGCGAGCGTGTGGCCGGCCTTGCGGGCCAGCTCGTTGACGCCCGGCAGCACGAACACGAGGTCCGCGGCGAGCATCCGCAGGTGGCGGTGGTTCGGGTGGTGGTCGTGGATGGCGACCTGGGTCATCAGGGCGTCCAGCGGGATCGTCCCGGAGTGGTTGGCGACGATCAGCGCGCCGCCCTCGGCCGGGATGTGCTCGACGCCGCGCACCTCGATCCGGAAGTACTTCTCGGCCAGCGGGCGCAGCAGCCCGAGCAGGACCTCCTCGGTGAGCTCCTGGTCGAAGCCGAACTCGTCCACCTCGTAGTCGCCGGTGAGGCGGCGGCGCAGGAAGGCCAGCCGCTCGGCGGCCCGGCCCTCCCAGCCCTTGCCGAACAGCCGGGCCGCGGCCGGGCCGAGCTGCCCGGACAGCGCGCCGCCGACGGCCCCGGCGAGCCGGTCGGCGAGGGCCGGGTGGTCGGGGTCCGGGGAGGTCCAGCTGGGGGCGGACTCGATCGGGATGACCTTGGCCTCGCCCGGCGCGTTCTCTGCTGCGGCACTCATGGCGGGTTCAGCTCCTCGGTCGGGTGGGGCGGTCGGTGCGGTCGCGATCTGCGCGGTCGCGGTCGGAGCGGTCGCGGTCGGCGGGGCCCGCTTCGGGGCCGAGCAGCCCGGTCAGCCGGTCGGTGACGGCGGCGAGCCGTTCGGGCGGCAGGAGGCCGGGGCCCCGGGCGGCGGCGAAGTCGGCGAAGGCCTCCGGGGTGGTGAAGGCCGGGCGGTAGCCGAAGGTCTCCCGCAGCCGGGTGGTGTCCACGACGCGCCCGTGGGTGAGCAGCCGCAGCTGCTCGGCCGAGACGTCCACCAGGCGGGTCTGCCGGGCCAGGCCGGCCATCCAGCTGACCGCGGGCAGCAGCAGCGGGAGGGTGGGCCGGCCGAGCCGGCGGGCGCACTGGGAGAGCAGCAGGACGCCGTCCCCCGCCACGTTGAAGGTGCCGGTGTTGACGGTGCCCGGCGCGGGCTCGCCGGCGGCCCGGCAGAGCACGGCGACGGCGTCGTCCTCGTGCACGAACTGGAGCCGCGGGTCGTAGCCGAGGACGGTCGGCAGCACCGGCAGCGCGAAGTACTCGCTCAGCGGGGTGTCGGCGGCGGGGCCGACGATGTTGGCGAAGCGCAGCACCGTCACCGCGACGTCGGGCCGGCGGCGGGCGAAGCCGCGGACGTAGCCCTCGACCTCGGCGGCGTCCTTGGCGAAGCCCCCGCCGGGCGGGTTCTTCGGCTGGATCCGTTCGGTGAACACGGCCGGGTCGCGCGGGGCCGAGCCGTAGACGCCGGTGGTCGACTTCACCACCAGCCGCCGCACGCCCGGCGCCTTCTGGCAGGCGCCCAGCAGCTGCATGGTGCCGATCACGTTGGACTCCTTCACCGCGGAGCGGTTGGTGGAGCCCAGCCCGGTGGCGGAGACGCTGAGGTGCACGACGGTGTCGACCCCGTGCTCGGCGATCACCCGGGCGACCGCCGGGCGGCGCAGGTCGAGCTGGTGGACGCGGTAGGGCGCGGCCGGACCGTCCGGGTCCTCGACCGGGCGACCGGGCGGCTGCACGTCGACGCCGACCACCAGGTCGACGTCGGGCCGGCGGCGGACCTCGGCGACGAAGCGGGCCCCGAGCTGCCGGGCCACACCCGTGACGAGCACGACGACGCCCACAGTGCTCCACCCCAATCCTCGACCCGAGCGGCCTGCGTGCACCGTACCGCGCCGCCGCGACGGGCCGTGAAACGACACCGCCCGCCCAGCCCACGAGGGGCCCGGGCGGGCGGTGGTAGCGCGCGGCGCGCAGGGCGCGTCCGGGGGCGCTTACTTCTTGTTGCGACGCTGAACGCGCGTGCGCTTCAGAAGCTTGCGGTGCTTCTTCTTGGCCATACGCTTGCGACGCTTCTTGATGACAGAGCCCACGGAACAACCCTCGCTCACTGAGACTCTCGTCCGTGAGAGACGGAGTCCATACGACTGACGTGAGGGCCTAGCCTACCGTCCGGTTGCCCGGGGCTGTAAATCGCGCCCCCGTCCGCCGGGGAACACGCGGGAAATCCGTGGCAAACGGGTGCGGAGCCCACCGTGGTGAGCCCCGCACCCGCGCGCCCCGTCCTACGCGCTTTCGAGCCGCACGTAGGACTCCTTGAGGTACTCGTGCACCGCCTGCTGGGGCACCCGGAAGGACCGTCCGACCCGGATGGCCGGCAGCTCTCCGCTGTGCACCAGGCGGTACACCGTCATCTTGGACACCCGCATGACCGCGGCAACCTCCGCCACGGTCAGGAAGACGACTTCCTGCAGGGGGCGTTCGCCGGAACTCATGACCATCACCCGACCCTTAACCCGTGTGCAAGGCACCGGCTTCCCCTCCGGTGACTCCACCGGCACACGTGTATCCCCAGAGTAGTTATGGGTGGTACCAGTGGGAAGAGGGAGAAGCGCAGTCCTCGTACGGTGAGAGATAGTCCTGTTGCAGTACGTAGTCACTCGGCGGTTCGTAGCAGTGGGCGTGCGCACCGCCACCGCGCGGGGCGTCCGGGGCGCCGGTTTCAGGCCAGCAGGCCGTGGTGGGGGAAGACGGCGCGACGGCTGGCGAGGATCGCCTGGTCCAGGCGGTCGGCCGGATCGTATCCCGCGTCGAAGTCGCGCCACACCGGGCGGGCGCCGTCGGTCATGCGCAGCGGGGCGGGGCGGCGGGTGCGGCGGTAGACCTCGGCGCGCCACGGTTCGGGGGTCTCGGTGGCCGGGTCGACGGGGTGGCCGGCGGCGGTGGCGACGAGGTGGGTCCAGGTCCGCGGGACGACGTCCACGACGGCGTAGCCGCCCCCGCCGGTGGCGACCCAGCGGCCGCCGGCGTGGCGGTGGGCGAGGTCGTGCAGGTCCTCGGCGATCAGCCGCTGGGCGTCGACGGTGACGGCGAGGTGGGCGAGCGGGTCCTCCAGGTGGGTGTCCGCGCCGTGCTGGGTGACCAGGACGTCCGGGCGGAAGGCGGCGAGGAGTTCGGGCACCAGGGCGTGGAAGGCGCGCAGCCAGCCGGCGTCGCCGGTGCCGGCCGGGAGCGGCAGGTTGGCGGCGCCGCCGGGGGCGTCGGGGCCGCCGGTCTCGGTCGGGAAGCCGGTCTGCGGGAAGAGCGTGGCGGGGTGTTCGTGGAGCGAGATCGTGAGCACCCGGGGGTCGTTCCAGAAGGCCTGCTGGACGCCGTCGCCGTGGTGGACGTCGACGTCGACGTACGCGACGCGCTCGGCGCCGAGTTCGAGCAGGCGGGCGATGGCGAGCGCCGGGTCGTTGTAGATGCAGAAGCCGGAGGCCTTGGCGGGCATGGCGTGGTGCAGTCCGCCGGCGAAGTTGACGGCGTGCGGGGCGTCGCCGCGCCAGACCGCCTCGGCGGCGGCGACGGACTGGCCCGCGATCAGGGCGGAGGCCGAATGGATCGCCGGGAAGGCCCAGTTGTCGTCGGTGCCGAGCCCGTGCCGGACGTCGTGCCGGTCGGGGTTGGCGGCGGCGTGCTTGACGGCCTCGACGTACTCGCGGGTGTGCACCAGCTGGAGCGTCGAATCCCCGGCCGGGGGCGCCGCCTTGACGGTCACGCCGGGCGCGGTGGCCAGTCCGAGGGCCTCGACGAGGCGCATGGTGAGGGCCAGCCGGGTCGGGTCCATCGGGTGGCCGGGGCCGAAGTCGTAGGCGGTGACGGCCTCGTCCCAGAAGAGGTGCAGGCCGCAGGGGAGGTCACGCTCGGCTTCGGGCATGGCCTCCACCGTAGTGGGTGGCGGTCCGCGGGCGGCCGCCGGGCCGGGGCGAGTCCCGGGGGCCGGGGTTCAAACCCGTACGGGAAAGGCGGCTTGAAGCGGAAGGTCAGGAGCGGTCGCCGGCCGGGGCCGCGGCGGTGGCGGCGGTGCGTGCGGGGGGCGTCGCGCGGGCGGGCCGGCGGCCGGCGAGGCGGCAGCCGAGGCAGTCGGGGTGGCCGTGCCGGCCGGCCGGGTCGGGGGTGCGCCAGTGCCGCTGCCCGGGCGGTCGCGGGCCGGTGGGCTTGCCCCGGCCGGCGACGTGGAGCAGCCAGGCGGCCACCGCCCCGAGGGCGACGACCAGGCCGCCGGCCCAGAGGCCGGGGACCGAGCCGGCCACGAGGGCCACGCCCGCGACCGCGGAGCCGAGGATCACGACGACGGAGCCGGTCCAGCCCGCGACGGTGTGTCCCATGTCGTGTTCGCCGTGTGCGCCCATGTCTCCTCTTTTGGTGTGATGGACGGGTTCGCCGGGGCTCGACCCCGACAGACGTTTTATCTCACGAGATAAGTTACTTAGATGCTAAGGAGATCCCGGGTGAAGGGCAAGCCGCGCCCCCAGGCGTCGCCCGAGCAGGCGCTCTACGCGATGGACCGGATGATCGCGCTCGCGCAGTTCGGGCAGCAGGACATCGCCGCGCGGCTCGGGCTCAACGTGACCGACCTGACCTGCCTCGGCTTCGTCATCGAGGCCGCCCTGGCCGGTGAGGCGCTCGCCGCCGGCGACCTGGCCGAGCGCGCCCAGCTGACCACCGGCGCCGTCACCGGCGTGCTCAACCGGCTGGAGAAGGCCGGGTACGCGCACCGGGAGGCCGACCCGGCCGACCGCCGCCGGGTGCGGGTGGTGATGGCCGACGACGCGCAGGCGCGCATCCTCCAGGTCTACGGGCCGTTCTACGAGCGCGTCGGCGCCCTGTTCGCCGACTACACGCCGGACGAGGTCGCCGTCCTGACCGACTGGTTCACCCGCGCCCGCGCGATCCTGCGGGAGTCCCTGGACGAGATCCGCGCCGAGTGAGACGCCGAGTGAGACGCGGGGCGGGTGCCCGGGGTCTGAATACAGGCTCTACGCCTCGGCGGGCGCCAGGGCGGCGGGCGCCGGGGCGAAGCGGTCGGCCAGCGGGAGGACGGCGAGCACCAGCACCATCGGGGCGAGCAGCGCCCAGCGGTACGAGCTGCCGTCCGCGATCGCGCCGACCAGCGGCGAGCCGATCAGGAAACCCACGTAGTTGAAGAGGTTGAGCCGGGCCACCGCGGCGTCCGAGTCGGCCGGGAACAGCCGCCCGCCGGCCGCGAACACCTGCGGGATGATCGCGCAGATGCCGAAGCCGAGCAGCGTGAACCCGGCGATGCCCGCCCACGCCGCGGGCGCCGCGGCGGCGGCCGCGAAGCCGAGGGCCGCCAGCGCCGCGCCGCCGCGGACCACCGGGACGGCGCCCCAGCGCTGCACCGCGCGGTCGCCGAGGGCGCGGCCGAGCAGCATCGCCACCATGTAGCCGAGGTAGGACAGCTTGGCGACGTCCTCGGGGCTGCCCAGCCCGTCGGTCAGGTACTTGACGCTGTAGTTGGAGACCGAGGCGTCCGCGATGTACGCGAAGGCCATCGCCAGGCACAGCGGAAGCAGCGGCCGCCACGGGATCGAGCGGGCGGCGGCCTCCGCTGCCTCCCGGACGGCGTCGCCGAGTTCGGCGGGCCCGGCGAAGCGGGTGCCGACCAGGACGGCGAGCGGGGCGATCACCGCGGCCGCGGTGCCGAACAGCAGCGGCAGCCCGAGGTCGTAGTGCGAGCCGAGGCCGGCGACGGCCGCGCCGAGGATGCCGCCGAGGCTGAACGCGGCGTGGAAGCCGATCATGATCGAGCGGCCGTAGCGGTGCTGGAGCCCCACCCCGAGCATGTTCATACTGGCGTCCAACGCTCCCACCAGCAGCCCGAACGCCCCCAGCGCGATGGCGAGTTGCCACAGCTCGTCGCCGAGCCCGACGCCCGCGAGGCTGAGGCAGAGGCCCGGCTGGACGACCCGCAGGACGGCCCGCGCGCCGGTGCGCTTCACCAGCTGTTCGGAGGTGATCGAGCCGACGCCCGCGAGGATCGGCACGGCGGCCAGGAACACCGGCAGCAGCCCGTCGCTCAGCCCGTACCGGTGCTGGATCTCCGGGATGCAGGTGACCAGCAGCGCGAACGTCGTGCCCTGGAGCAGGAAGCTCAGGGCCAGGGCGGCGCGGCCGGCCCGCAGGCGGGACGGGACCCCGGCACTCGACGGGAACGCAGGACTCATGCGGGAACCTCGCTACCGGCCGGTACGACGATGTTGGCGAGAGCGTAGGTGCCCGGGAGGACTTTGGGGAGAGGGTGCGCAGCGCTTTCCGCGCTCAGCCCAGCAGCGCGGGCACCTCGGCGAGGTCGGCGATCAGCCCGGTGGCCCCGGCGGCCGTCAGCTTGGCCGGATCGGTGAGCGCGGTGTAGCCGTACACGTCCATGCCGGCGGCGCGGGCGGCCAGCACGCCATTGGGGCTGTCCTCCAGCACCAGGCAGCGCGAGGGGTCGACACCGAGGGTGCGGGCGGCGTGCAGGAACAGGTCGGGCGCGGGCTTGCCGACGCCGACGTCCTGCGCGCTGAAGATCCGCTCCTCGGCGAAGTGCCCGCGCAGGCCGGTGACGTCGAGCGCGGTGCGGATCCACGCGTGGTGGGCGGAGGAGGCCAGGCAGTACGGGACGGCACGCCGCTGGAGCTCCTTCAGCAGCGCCTCCGCGCCCCGGACGGCGGTGAGTTCGGCGCCGAACGCGTCGAAGACCCGGCCGTGGAAGAGCTCGTCGAAGCCCTCGGGCAGCGTCGCGCCGTCGTACCGCTCGGCGATCACGTCGTGGATGCGGTGGGCGGCACAGCCCATGAATTCCCGGTAGCTGTCCTCGATCGTCGTCGGGTGGCCGAGTTCGGTCAGGTACTCGGCCAGCACCCGGTTGGAGAGCGGTTCGCTGTCCACCAGGACGCCGTCGTTGTCGAAGATCACCAGGTCGTAGGCCATGCCGCCGAGCCTAACCGGACGGACGTTCGAGGCGGTTACTTCCCCCCGGAGGCCAGCTCGCGCGAGCGGTCCCGGGCCGCCTCCAGGGCGCCCAGCAGCGCGGCCCGCACCCCGTGGTTCTCCAGCTCGCGGATGGCCGCGATGGTGGTGCCGGCCGGGGACGTGACGGCCTCGCGCAGCTTCACCGGGTGCTCGCCGGAATCGCGCAGCATCACCGAGGCGCCGATCGCGGACTGGACGATCAGGTCGTGCGCCACCTGCCGGGGCAGGCCGAGCAGGATGCCGGCGTCCGTCATCGCCTCGACGAGGAAGTAGAAGTAGGCCGGGCCGGAGCCGGAGAGCGCGGTGGCCGCGTCCTGCTGGCTCTCGGGCAGGCGCAGCGCCTTGCCGACCGAGCTGAAGATCTCCTCGGCGCGCACCAGGTGCTCCTCGGTGGCGTGCGAGCCGCCCGAGATGACGCTCATCCCCTCGTCCACCAGGACGGGCGTGTTGGGCATCACCCGGACCACCGGGGTGCCGGCCGCCAGCCGCTCCTCGAACCACGCGGTGGGCACGCCGGCCGCGGCCGAGATGACCAGCCGGTCCGGGCTGACGTGCGGCGCGAGCTCCTCCAGCAGGGTGCCCATGTCCTGCGGCTTGACGGCGAGGATCAGGGTGTCGGCGAGCTTGGCGGCCTCGGCGTTGGAGACGGCCACGACGCCGTGGCGGTCGGCCAGTTCGGCGGCGCGCTCGGGGCGGCGGGCGGTCACCAGGACGTCCGCCGGGTCCTTGCCGGCCCGCAGCAGACCGGAGAGCAGGGCCTCCCCGATCTTGCCGGTGCCCAGGAAGGCGATCTTCTGTCCGTGCGCTGCGCTGCCGCCCATGGCCGCTCCTAACCTCGGTACTGCTGCCATCCTCGCACCGCGCGGCAGCCCCCGGCGGGACCGTCCGGCCTGTGGTCCCTTACGGAGAAACTCGGGGGTTTCCCCTATGGCCCCGGGGCGTCCGCAGGAGCACCGTGGGGGTATGGCACACGACGAGATGTCCCGACGTGAGAACCGGCAACTCGCCGTCGCCTCGGCGACGATGGGTCCGTGGCGGACGGCCGCGGGGGTCGGTGCGGTGGTGGGGGCGACGGCCCTGGGGATCGACGCGATCACCGGGCACTGGTCGCTGAGCATCCTGGCCGGACCGGCCGGCTGGGGTCTGTTCTTCTTCTTCCTCGTCGGCACGCTGGGCGGCCAGTTGCGGCGCGACACCGGCGACCGGCGGCTGCGGCGGTGGGCCGACGCGCACCCGTGGCAGGCGGCGCTCCCGGCGGCCGGCGGACTGCTGCTCCTGAACACGCTGGCGCAGCTGTTCCTCGGCGACGCGGGCGTGTTCGCCGCGTTCTTCGAGTCGCTCATCCCGGCCGGGATCCTGCTGGCGATCGCCGGTGTGGTGGGGTCGGTGAAGCAGGCCCGCAGCAAGGGCTGAGGCTCCCCCGCACTGCTCCGACCTGGGCAAACGGGGCAAACCTCGGCACTCCGTGCACGAGTTCACCACAAGGTGTGCCCCCGATCGACCGGTCGTCACACCCCGTCGGCATACTGGCGCGATGCCGATCGCCGAAGATCCAGAACCGCGCCCCTCGGAGGGCGGTGAGCCGGGCGGGTCCGACCCGTCCGGAGCGGGCGGGAAGGACCCGTTCGCGGACCTCGTCCTCGACGACGAGTTCGTCAAGGGTGCCGCCGTCACGGAACAGTCCGGCCGCACCCGGATGCTTGCCGCCCAGTGGAAGCACACCCCGCCGGTCGACCCGGGCGGCCGCCGGTCGGTCGACGACGGCCCGGCGGCGCCGAAGCGCCGGTTCGGCCGCAAGCCGAAGCTCCAGGCCGTCGACCCCTGGGGCAACCCGCGCCCGCCCAAGCGCCGGGGCCTGGAGTGGCGCACGCCGCTCTTCGCCGTCCTGACCATCGCGGTGCTGGTGGCGGCGCTCAACATCGAGGGGCTGCGGAACTGGTACCAGGGCGGTTCCGCCGGCTCCTCGGCGTCCCACACCCCGGTGCCCACCGTCGCCCCGGAGACGGCCAAGCCGACGACGGCGCCGCCGAAGGTCGACGCCGACCAGCCGACGGTCGACCACCCCTGGGCCGGCTCCCCCGCCGAGGGCTGGCCGAACGGCGTGGACGCCTTCGTGCTCCCCGACGCCAAGGCCACCGGCGTCTTCTCCGCCGACCAGGTCGCCGCCCAGCTCCAGCTGGTCAAGGACTACCTGACCGCCGCCAACCTGGACCCGCAGGTCATCGCGGGCGGCCGCCCGGAGGCCGCGCTGGCGCTGCTGGACCGAGCCGAGCGCGACCAGGCGGCCGCCGCCCTGGCGACCCCGTCCAAGGAGAACGACCCCACCAACTGGTTCAGCCGGTTCGACCCGCGCGAGGCCGTCCAGGTCGGCGGCGTGGTCAAGGTCCAGGGCCGGATCGGCTTCGAGGGCGACGGCGACAAGGGCGTCCTGGTGCACGCCGACTTCAGCTACGTGTACGCGGTGCGTCCGGGCCCGGACGCCGCCAAGCGGGCCGCGTCGCCCGCGCCGTCGGCGCCGTCGGCGAGCGGCGGCCCGAAGCCGACGAAGCCGGCCGCGCCCGGGACCCAGGACCCGGCGGCCAGGCCGGTGGGCCTGGTGCTGCCCGCGGCCGACGTGGCCGGGGACACCTGGACCACCCGGACGGTCGTGCGGCGGGTCGAGAACTTCCGCTTCTACGACCCGGCCCGCTACCAGGTCAACCCGAAGAAGATCGCGTTCGGCGAGGGCGGCGGCTCGGACTCGGCCAACTCGGCCTGCGACGTCTACGACGGCTTCTACCACCCGCAGTTCGCCCAGTTCGACCCGGTCCAGCAGGACACCCCGGGCTCCCGGCCGACCGGCCCCGCGACCGACCCGTACGACCGCAGCAAGGACCTCGTCCCGAGCGACCAGTGCGGCACGGTCAGCCGCAACTGACCGTCAGCGCTTGCGCTTCCCGCCGGACCGGCCGCTGCGGCCGGTCCGGCGCTTCTCGTACTGCTCGACGGCCCGCTCGTACCGCGCCCGCCGGACGCCCTCGCCCGGGGCCTCGGTGAGGCTGCGGACGAAGTAGGCCAGCAGGGAGCCGACCCCGCCGATCATCCAGACCGCGCCGAGCGAGCGGTCCTCGGTCATCCAGCCGGTGAGCCGGTCCTTGCCCTCGGCGAGCACCTTCCAGGTGCGCAGCGCGGCCAGCAGCGAGCAGAGCGCGACGGCCAGCACCAGCAGGGTGTTGAGGAACCCGCCCTGGGCGGAGAGCGCGACGCCCTCGACGGCGAGTCGCAGCACGAACGCGGCCGCCGCGGCGATGACCAGCGAGCCGGCGGACACGGCGACGCGGCGCGGCCAGTAGCCGTGGTCGCGGTGCACCCAGCTGGTGCCGAACCAGCGGATCGGCTCCGGCTGCGGGGCGGCGGGGTCCGGGGCGTCGGCGGGGTTCGGGGCGGGGGTGGGGGGCTGCTCGCTCACGCCGCCGATTATCCCCCGGTTGTCCCCCCGGCCCCGGACGCGCGAGGAGGAGCCGTCCCGTGGTCCGGGGCGGCTCCTCCTCGCGCGTGTGGTGCGAGTGGCTCAGCCGAGCTTGGTGACGTCGCGCACGGCGCCCTTGTCGGCGGAGGTGGCCATCGCGGCGTAGGCCCGCAGGGCCTGGCTGACCTGGCGCTCGCGGCTCTTCGGGCGGTAGCCGCCCCCGGCCTCCAGCACCCGGCGGCGCTCGGCGAGCACCTCGTCCGGGACCTCCAGGGAGATCGTCCGGCCGGGGATGTCGATGGCGATGGTGTCGCCGTCCTCGACGAGGGCGATGGTGCCGCCGGAGGCGGCCTCCGGGGAGGCGTGGCCGATGGACAGGCCCGAGGTGCCGCCGGAGAAGCGGCCGTCGGTGACGAGCGCGCAGGCCTTGCCGAGGCCGCGGCCCTTGAGGAAGGAGGTCGGGTAGAGCATCTCCTGCATGCCGGGGCCGCCCTTGGGGCCCTCGTAGCGGATGACGACGACGTCGCCCTCCTTGACGCGCTTGGCGAGGATCGCCTCGACGGCGTCCTCCTGGGACTCGACGACGACGGCCGGGCCGCTGAAGGTCCAGATCGACTCGTCGACGCCGGCGGTCTTCACGATGCAGCCGTCCTCGGCGAGGTTGCCGTACAGCACGGCGAGGCCGCCCTCGACGGAGTAGGCGTGCTCGACGCTGCGGATGCAGCCCTTGGCGGCGTCGGTGTCCAGCGACTCCCAGCGCTCGGACTGCGAGAAGGCCTCGGCGGAGCGGACGCAGCCGGGGGCGGCGTGCCACAGCTCGACGGCCTCGGCAGAGGGCGAACCGCCGCGCACGTCCCAGGTCTTGAGCCACTCGGCGAGCGAGTCGGCGTGCACGGTGTGGACGTCCTCGTTGAGCAGCCCGGCCCGGTACAGCTCGCCGAGGATGGCGGGGATGCCGCCGGCCCGGTGGACGTCCTCCATGTAGTACGAGCCGTTGGGCGCGACCTTGGACAGGCAGGGCACCTTGCGGGAGATCGCGTCGATGTCCCGCTGGCCGAAGTCCAGCTCGGCCTCCTGGGCGGCGGCGAGCAGGTGGAGGATGGTGTTGGTCGAGCCGCCCATGGCGATGTCGAGGGCCATGGCGTTCTCGAACGCGGCGCGGGTGGCGATCGCGCGGGGCAGGACGGAGGCGTCGTCCCGGCCGTAGTGGCGGTTCGCGATCTCGACGACCGTCCGGCCGGCGTTCTCGTAGAGGGCGCGGCGGGCGGTGTGGGTGGCGAGGACGGAGCCGTTGCCGGGCAGCGAGAGGCCGATCGCCTCGGTGAGGCAGTTCATCGAGTTGGCGGTGAACATGCCGGAGCACGAGCCGCAGGTCGGGCAGGCGTTCTCCTCGATGATCGCGATGTCCTCGTCGGAGACGTTCTCGTTGACGGCCTGGGAGATCGCGTCGACGAGGTCGAGCTTGCGCACGGTGCCGTCGACGAGGGTGGCCTTGCCGGCCTCCATCGGGCCGCCGGAGACGAAGACGGTCGGGATGTCGAGCCGCAGCGCGGCCATCAGCATGCCCGGGGTGATCTTGTCGCAGTTGGAGATGCAGATCAGGGCGTCGGCGCAGTGCGCGTTGACCATGTACTCGACCGAGTCGGCGATCAGGTCGCGCGAGGGCAGCGAGTAGAGCATGCCGCCGTGGCCCATCGCGATGCCGTCGTCGACGGCGATGGTGTTGAACTCGCGCGGGATGCCGCCGGCCTGCTTGATCGCCTCGGAGACGATCCGGCCCACCGGCTGGAGGTGGGTGTGGCCGGGGACGAACTCGGTGAAGGAGTTGGCGACCGCGATGATCGGCTTGCCGAAGTCCTCGCGGGCTACGCCGGCGGCCCGGAGAAGCGCCCGGGCGCCTGCCATGTTGCGACCGTGGGTGACCGTACGGGACCTCAGCTCGGGCACTGTGCTCCACTCCTTCGGGGCTCGCGCGCGGCCCCGCGGGCAGGAGGGTGCGGGAACCGCTGTGGCTACCGAGCCTACGCCCGCCGTCCGGGCCGCGGACGGTCCGTCCGCGATGCGGTCAGGCGGCGGGCGCACGGGCGCGCGGACCGTACGGCCGCACGGGGGGTCAGGACGGCGTGACCGCGACCACCAGCTCCAGGGTGAACGGCTCGGTCACCCAGCCCCCGGGGAACTCGGCGAGCGTGGCCTCGCGCTCGGCGGCGAGGACCGGAGCGCGCTCGGCCGGGTCGAGCGAGGCCAGGTACGAGCGGGAGGTGAGGTCGGTGATCACGTGGTCGACGGTGACCCGCCGCTCCCAGCGCAGCACCGTGCGCTCGACCGCGAGGCCGGCCGGGGCGAAGTGGCTGGTGTGCTCGCTGATCCCGCCGTAGCCGTGGTAGCGCTCGGGCAGCGCGGCGGCCATCCGCTCGGCCCGGGCCCGGACCCACGGGACGGTCTCGTCGTGGACGTTCCACCAGGTGGCGAGCGCGCCGCCGGGGCGCAGCACCCGGATCGCCTCGGGGACGGCCAGCTCGGGGCGGGTCCAGTGGAAGGCCTGGGCGTAGGTGATCAGGTCGGCGGAGCGGTCGTGGAAGGGCAGGTCGTCCCCGGAGGCCCGGACCAGCGGCAGGCCGGGCGAGGAGGCGAGGTACTGGGCGGCCATGCCGCCGTTGGGCTCGACCCCGACGACGTCGGCGCCGCGGGCGGCGAGCAGCCGGGTGGCGATGCCGGTGCCGGCGCCGACGTCCAGGACGCGGGCGCCCTTGAGGGCGCGGCCGGAGAGCCGTTCCAGGGCGTCGAAGAGTCCGTCGGGGTAGGTCGGGCGGCCGCGGTCGTACTCGGCGGCGACCCCGCCGAAACTCTGAGCGAGCTCCCGGAAGTTCTTTGCCTCCGTCATGTCTCCCCCTACGTGCGGCAGTTGGTGCCCGGTGGGGCACGTGGGTTCAGCGTACGCGCGAGGGGGTGGCCAGGTGCAAGCGGGTGAAGGCGAGCGCCTCGGCGAGGTCGGCCTCGCGTTCGGCGGGGGACGCGGAGCGCCGCGTGTTGACCTCCAGCACGACGTGGCCGTCGAAGCCGGTGCGGGCGAGGTGTTCCAGCAGCTCGGCGCAGGGCTGGTTGCCGCGGCCGGGGATGAGGTGCTCGTCCTTGCCGGAGCCGCTGCCGTCGGCGAGGTGGATGTGGGCGAGCCGGTCGCCCATCCGCTCGACCATCTCGAACGCGTCGATCCGGGAGGTGGAGACGTGCGAGAGGTCGATGGTGTAGTGCCGGTACGCCTCCTCGGTGACGTCCCAGCCGGGGGCGTAGGCGAGCATCTCGCGGTCGCGGTAGCGCCACGGGTACATGTTCTCGACCGCGAACCGGACGTCGGTCTCGCCCGCCATGCGGTTGATGCCCTCGACGAACTCCCGGGCGTACTGGCGCTGCCAGCGGAACGGCGGGTGGACGACGACGGCGCTCGCGCCGAGCTTCTCGGCCGCCGCCCGGGCGCGGACCAGCTTGGTCCACGGGTCGGTGGTCCAGACCCGCTGGGTGATCAGCAGGCAGGGCGCGTGCACGGCGAGGATCGGCAGCCGGTGGTGGTCGGAGAGGCGGCGCAGCGCCTCGATGTCCTGGCTGACCGGGTCGTTCCAGACCATGACCTCGACGCCGTCGTAGCCGAGCTTGGCGGCGAGTTCGAAGGCGACGGCGGTGCTCGCGGGGTACACCGAGGCGGTGGAGAGGGCGACCTTGGTGTCCGGGATGTGCAGGGCCGGGTGCGGGGGCAGCACGAGCCGGTCGGTGGTGCGCAGGAGGGGCGCCCGGGTGGCCTCGCGCTTGGCGGCCTTGACCGACTTCACGGACTGGACGGCGGCCTTGGCGACGCCGGTGGCGCGGGCGGTGCGGGTCTCCTTGCGCGCCGGGGCCGCGGTGGCCTTCGGGGCGGCCTTCCCGGCCCCCGCCACGGCCTTCTTGGCCGTCGCCTTCTTGGCCGTGGCCTTCTTGGCGCCCTGCGCGGTGCGCTGGGCCGCCTTCACGGCCTTGGCGGCCTTGGCGGCGGTGGCGCCCTTGACGGTCTTGCCCAGCTTGCGGCGCGGGCCGTCCGGCCGCGGCTGCCCGTCGCCGGGGGCGCGGCCCTCCCGCGTCCCGTCGTCGCCCGCTGGTTGCACCACGGGAGACAGCGTAAGCGGACCGGCTCGCGAACGGCACCGAACGCCGGGCGAACGAGACGCGGCTCTCAGGCGCCCCCGGTGTCCTGCGGGGTGACGGTGCGGCCTGCGGCTCAGGTGGTCAGCGCGGGCCGGCGGCGGTCGGCGGGGCTGTCCATGGCGTCCAGGCGGCGCAGGATGATGCCCTCGCGCAGGGCCCACGGACAGACGTCGAGCTCCTCGAGACCGAAGAGGTCCATCGCTGCGTCGGCGACCAGCGCGCCGGCCAGCAGCTGCTTGGCCCGGCCCTCGGAGACGCCGGGGATCTGTGCCCGCTCGGCGACGGTCATGGTGGACAGCCGGGGCAGCCAGGCGGACAGGCCGGTGCGGGTGAGCCGGCGGTCGGCGTACGGGCCGGCGTCGGCGGGGGCGGCGCCGGTCATCCGGGCGAGCTGCTTGAAGGTCTTGGAGGTGGCGACGGCGTGCTGCGGGGCGCCGAGCCGGGAGATCTCGCCGACGACGGTGGCCATCTCGGCGCGGACGTGGCGTCTGAGCTCGCGCAGCCCGTCCGGGTCTGCGACGTCGCCGGGCAGCCAGCGGGCGGTCAGCCGGCCGGCGCCGAGCGGCAGCGAGCAGGCGACGTCGGGCTGTTCGTCCAGGCCGCAGGCGATCTCCAGCGAGCCGCCGCCGATGTCCAGGTTGAGCAGCCGGCCGGAGGACCAGCCGAACCAGCGGCGCACGGCGAGGAAGGTGAGCCGGGCCTCGTCCTGGCCGGACAGGACCCGCAGTTCGACACCGGTCTCGGTGGCGACGCGGCGCAGCACGTCCTCCCCGTTGGCGGCCTCGCGGACGGCGGAGGTGGCGAAGGGCAGGATGTCGACGACGCCCTTGTCCTCGGCGACGCGCAGCGAGGAGGCGATGTGGCCGACCAGCCGCTCGACACCGGCCTCGCTTATCGCCCCGCGCTCGTCGAGCAGCTCGGCGAGACGCAGTTCGGCCTTGTGCGAGTAAGCGGGCACGGGGGCGGCGCCCGGATGGGCGTCCACCACGAGGAAGTGGACCGTGTTGGAACCTACGTCGAGCACACCGAGTCGCATAACTCTCCACGCTACGCGATCCGGCCGCGCCGGTGATCGGTCGCGGCGGTACTGCCTCGGCGTCGCCGCGGCACTGGTGCTGGTCGCAGGTGCCAGGGGTCGGCGGACGCCGGCGGGCGGGCCGGGCCCGGGTGGCCGGATCCCTCAGTTCCTGTGCGGTCCCGCCGGGCGGCCGGTGGGGCAGTTGGCGTCCAGCCAGCGGCGGGCCGGGCCGGGGGTGTCGGTGATCAGGCCGTCGGCGTCACGGCCGGTCATCAGCTGCCAGGACTCCTCGTCGTCGACGGTCCACACGTAGACCTCGTGCCCGGCCCGGCGCTCGGCGGCGATCCGGGAGGCGCTGGCCAGGGTGGTGTCCAGGGCGATGCCGCTCAGCGGCAGGTTGCCGGGGTTCTCGGCGATGGAGGCGCCCTGGATGAGGACGATCGGCAGTCCGGGCGCGGCCGCGTGGGCCACCCGCAGGTGGTCGGCCGAGAACGAGTACATGATGACCCGGGCGCCGCTGGCCGCCGCGAGCCTGGCGATCCGGACGACGTCCTCGGTCCGGCGCTGCCACTTGATCTCCATGAGCAGGGTGGCGTTGGTGCGGGCCATCCGTTCGAGCAGCTGTTCCAGGGTGGGGACGGGCTCGGCCGGGCCCGGTCCGATGGTCACCCGCAGGGCGGCTATCTGAGCGGCGGTCAGGTCGCCGATCGCGCCCTTGCCGTTGGTGGTGCGGTCCACGCTCGGGTCGTGCATCAGCACCGGGACGCCGTCGCGGGTGGTCTGGACGTCGGTCTCCACCCAGTCGGCACCCTGGCGCAGCGCCGTGTCGAAGGAGGCCATGGTGTTCTCGGGGGCGTTCTGCGGCGCGCCGCGGTGGCCGATCACCACGGGTCCGGTGCACGGCGGCGGCGCGCTCTCCGCCCGGGCCCGCAGCGCGGGTCCGGAGGCGCAGCCGGAGGCCAGGACGGCGAGCGAGGCGAGGACGGCGGTCCGGACGGCGCGGGGCGAGGCGGTCACGGCTCGGGGCTCCAGTCGGGCGTCGGGCGCCGCGGGCACGGACGCACGGGGCATCCAACACGCAACGGCTCGGAATCATCAAACCGAACGGACTGCCCGACACGGCCGGTGGTTCCCGCGGAGGCTCTACCCTTGCCGGGTGGCACCAGCAGAAACCTCCAAGAAGAAGTCCAAGGCGAAGGTCCCGGCCGCTCCGGCCCCGGTCGACCTGGCCATGCCGGCCCTGCGCGCCGAGGTCCCGCTCGACTTCCCCCGCGCCTGGGTCGAGTTCGCCGACCCCGCCGACGAGGAGCAGGTGTTCCGCTGCGACCTCACCTGGCTGACCTCCCGCTGGTCGTGCGTGTTCGGCCGCGGCTGCCACGGCATCCGCGAGGGCCGCGGCGAGTCGGACGGCTGCTGCACGCTGGGCGCGCACTACTCGGACGAGGACGACGAGAAGCGCGTCGCCGGCCACGCCGCCCGGCTGACGCCGGACATCTGGGAGAACTTCGCGCACGGCACCGACGGCAAGGGCCGGATCAAGGCCGACGGCGGCATCACCATGCTCGACGAGGACGGCGACCGCCAGACCCGCCGGGTGGGCGGCGCGTGCATCTTCGTGAACAGCCCCGGCTTCGCGGGCGGGGCCGGCTGCGCGCTGCACGCGCTGGCGCTCAAGGAGGGCCGCGAGCCGCTGGAGACCAAGCCGGACGTGTGCTGGCAGCTGCCGATCCGCCGCACCTACGACTGGATCGACCGGCCGGACGACACCCGCTACCTCCAGGTGACGATCGGCGAGTACGACCGCCGCGGCTGGGGCCCGGGCGGCCACGACCTGCACTGGTGGTGCACCGGCAGCCCGGAGGCGCACGGCGGGCCGGACCCGGTGTACGTCAGCTACCGCCCCGAGCTCACCGAGCTGATGGGCCGGGCGGGCTACGACGTGCTGGCCGGCCTGTGCGAGGAGCGGATCGCCACGAAGGGCGACCGCAAGGTGGCGCCGCACCCGGCGGATCCGGTCGGCAAGGCGAAGAAGAAGGACTGAGGGCCGGGCCCGGGGACCGTCCGTCCCCGGGCCCGCTCGTTCCCTGCTCGTCGCCGTACTCGTCGGTGTCTACTTGTCGGTGTCTACTTGTCGATGTCGCCGACGACGAAGAACATCGACCCGAGGATCGCGACCATGTCGGCGACCAGGGTCCCGGGCAGCAGTTCGGTCAGCGCCTGGATGTTGTTGAAGGACGCCGAGCGCAGCTTGAGCCGCCACGGCGTCTTGTCGCCGCGCGAGACCAGGTAGTAGCCGTTGATCCCGAGCGGGTTCTCGGTCCAGGCGTAGGTGCTGCCCTCCGGGGCCTTGAGCACCTTGGGCAGCCGCAGGTTGACCGGGCCGGCCGGCAGGGTGGCGAGCTTGTCGAGGCACGCGTCGGCCAGGTCCAGCGCGTTGAGCGTCTGCTCCAGCAGGCACTCGAAGCGGGCCAGGCAGTCGCCCTCCTCGCGGGTGACGACGGTGAGCACCTGCCGCAGCTCCTCGGAGCCGTACGCGAGGTAGGGCTCGTCGCGGCGCAGGTCGAAGTCGAGGCCGCTGGCCCGCGCGATCGGGCCGCTGACGCCGTACGCCTCGGCCTGCGCCCGGGTGAGGACGCCGACGCCGGCGGTGCGGGCGCGGAAGATCTCGTTGCCGAGGACGAGGTCCTCGAAGACCGGCATCTGCGAGCGGACGGTGGCGACGGCGGTGCGGACGCGGCCGAGCCAGCCGGCCGGGAGGTCCTCCTTGAGGCCGCCGACCCGGTTGAACATGTAGTGCATCCGGCCGCCGGAGGCCTCCTCCAGCACGTGCTGGAGGTCCTCGCGGCCGTGGAAGGAGTGGAAGATCGCGGTGATCCCGCCGAGCTCCAGCGGGTAGGAGCCGAGGAACATCAGGTGGTTGAGCACCCGGTTGAGCTCGGCGAGCAGGGTGCGGATCCACACCGCCCGCTCGGGCACCTCCATGCCGAGCATCCGCTCGACGCCGAGCACGACGCCGAGCTCGTTGGAGAAGGCGGAGAGCCAGTCGTGCCGGTTCGCCAGCATGATGATCTGCCGGTAGTCGCGGGCCTCGAACAGCTTCTCCGCGCCCCGGTGCATGTAGCCGATGACCGGCTCCGCGGTGACGATGCGCTCGCCGTCGAGCACCAGCCGCAGCCGCAGTACGCCGTGCGTCGCGGGGTGCTGCGGGCCGATGTTGAGCACCATGTCGGTGGTGCCCGCCTCGCCCGTGATGTTCTCGGCTCCCGCCCCGATGCCGACCGTGGTCTCCCTCATGGGTTCAGAGTCTGCCATCCCACCAGGGGTTCCAGGCTCCGAGCCCCTACCAAATCTCCAGGGGTGGAATGCGGACGCTCTGCAGGACCCAGCCGAAGGCACCCAGCCCGGCCGGGTCGGTGAGTTCGGCCGCCTCCCCGGCGCCGCCGAGGGCCCGGAGGTAGGCCACCGGGTCGCTGGAGGCGAGGGCGAGCGGCGGGCGCCCGCCGCTGACGCCGAGGGCGCGCAGGGCCTCGCGCTGCGTCGTCCACAGGCTGTGGACAGCGGGGACGGCGATCGAGTCGAGCGCGACGTGCGCCGTGACGTCGCACGAGCCGTCCGGCACGGGCGCCACCTCGCGGCCGTCCCGGAAACCGGCGCGGGTGCCGAAGAGCGGACGGCGGGCGGCGGTGTGCCCGTAGTCGACGGCGACGGCCAGGCCGCGCTCCAGCCCGGCCACGGCGTGCGCCCAGGCGGCGTCCCGTGGGCCGCCGAACTCCACCAAGTCCCCGGGGTGTTCGACCGGCCACCAGCGGGCGGCCCAGGCGGCGTCGGCCTCCGAGACGGGCTCGCCGAGCCGCTCCCGGCCGGTCTCCGTCTCCACCTCGACGTACCGGAGCACCCCGTCCTCGTCCACCTCGCCGGCGTCCAGCGGCACGTTGTCCAGCCACTCGTTGGCGAACAGCAGCCCGCTGACACCCCGCGGCACCTCGCTCGTCCACAGGGCTGTGGACGGAAGTCCGGCCGGCCGGTCCGCGATCTCCACGCCGTACGGGCGCAGCCGCGCGCGCACGTCGTCCGGGACGGCCCCGAGCACCCCGGTCAGCAGTTCCCCCCGCCCGGCCCCGACGTCGACGAAGGCCAGCTCCTCCGGACGGCCGAGGGCCGCGTCAACCTCCAGCAGCAGCCGGGCCACCGCACGGGCGAACTCCGGCGAGGCGTGCACCGAGGTGCGGAAGTGCCCCGCCGGGCCCTCCGGCCTGCGGTAGAAGCCCGCCTCCTGGTCGTACAGGGCCCGTTCCATGGCGGGCGCCCACCGCATCCACGTCATGGGGCGCGACGCTACCGGCTGGCCCCGGCCCCTCCCCAACCGGAGCCGGGGCTTCTCCGACCTACGGAGTAGGGCGGATCGCCCTACCGGCGGACCTGGACGGGTCGTGCGACTGCCTACGCTTGAGACGTGCATCGACTCAACGCCTGGCTCCGCCGTCACCCCATGGTGGTCGACGCCGCCTGGGCGGCGATCGTGCTCCTCCTCGGCCTCCTGCCGAACGACAACGTCTCCGGGGGCTGGCGGTTCGACGCGCAGATCGCCACCGCGGTGGCGCTGCCCGCGCTCATGGTCTTCCGCCGCCGCCTGCCCGACGTCGCGGTGGCCGCGGCCACCGCGATCGCCCTCGGCCAGGTCGGTCTCGACATCGACCCGGCCGCCTCCTCCATCGCCTACCTGGTGTTCGCCTACACCGGCGCCGCCTTCGGCCGCACCTGGACCTCCCGGCTGGCCCTGGCCGCCGGGCTGGCCGCCGGGCCGCTCGCCTACTGGCGGATGAACCCCGCCAAGACGCACTTCGCGGAGGACGGCGTCACCGCCGTCCGCACGCCGTACAGCATCGGCGAGGCGCTGCTCATCATGCTGCTGATGAGCACCCCGTTCATCCTCTGCTGGGCCTGGGGCCGGCTGACCCGGGTCCGCCGCGCCTACCTGACCGAGCTGGAGGACCGCGCCGCCCGGCTGGAGCGCGAGCGCGACGCCCAGTCCAAGGTCGCCGTCGCCGCCGAGCGGGCGCGGATCGCCCGCGAGCTGCACGACGTCGTCGCGCACAACGTCTCCGTCATGATCGTCCAGGCCGACGGCGCCGCCTACGTCCTCGACAACTCGCCCCAGCAGGCCAAGGAGGCGCTCGGCACGATCGCCTCCACCGGCCGCCAGGCACTGGTCGAGATGCGCCGCCTGCTCGGTGTGCTGCGCACCGCCGACACCGCCGAGGAGTACGTGCCCCAGCCGGGCGTCGAGGAGCTGCCCGAACTGCTGGAGCAGGTCCGCACCGCCGGCCTGCGGGTCGACTACGCGACCTCGGGCCACCCGCGCGAACTGCCGCGCGGCGTCGAGCTCACGGTCTACCGGATCGTCCAGGAGGCGCTGACCAACGTGCGCAAGCACGGCGGCCCCGACGTGCACGCCCGGGTCGCGGTCGACTTCGGGGAGCGCGAGCTCGCCGTCC
Source organism: Kitasatospora sp. NPDC057936 (assembly GCF_042887525.1). NCBI lineage: Bacteria > Bacillati > Actinomycetota > Actinomycetes > Kitasatosporales > Streptomycetaceae > Kitasatospora > Kitasatospora sp. NPDC057936. Next base: position 11,541 of record NZ_JBHVPD010000092.1, on the reverse strand, counting down.
TGGTCGAGGACGACGGCCGCGGCACCACCGACGAGCAGCTCGCCTCCGGCGGCACGGACGGCCTCGGCCACGGCCTGATCGGCATGCGCGAGCGGGTCGGCATGGTCAGCGGCAGCCTCGACGTGGGCCCGCGCCCCGGCGGCGGCTTCCGGATCCGGGCCGTCCTGCCCCTGAAGACGGCCCACTAGCCCGCCCGCCGCTCACCCCCTAGGAGCTCCCTTTGACCATCCGCGTGATGCTCGTCGACGACCAGGAACTGCTGCGCACCGGCTTCCGGATGATCCTGCAGTCCCAGGGCGACATCGAGATCGCCGCCGAGGCCGGCGACGGCGCCCAGGCCCTGGAGAGGCTGAAGCACACGCCGGTCGACGTGATCCTCATGGACGTCCGGATGCCCCGCCTGGACGGGGTGCAGGCCACCCGCCGGATCTGCCTCGCCGAGGACGGCAGCCCGCTGCCGGACGCCCCGCACGTGCTCATCCTCACCACCTTCGACCTCGACGAGTACGCCTTCGCCGCGCTCAAGGCCGGCGCCAGCGGCTTCCTGCTCAAGGACGTGCCGCCGACCGAGCTGGTGGCCGCGATCCGCGCCGTGCACGGCGGCGACGCGGTGGTCGCGCCGACCACCACCCGCCGCATGATCGACCGCTTCGCCGAGGTGCTCCCCACCCCGCAGAGCGCGCCCGGCTCGGACGCCCTCGGCCCGCTCACCGACCGCGAGCGGGAGGTGTTCCTGCTGGTCGCCCAGGGCCTGTCGAACGGCGAGATCGCCGCCCGGCTGGTGCTCTCCGAGGCCACCGTGAAGACCCACGTCGGCCGGATCCTGGCCAAGCTCGGCCTGCGCGACCGGGTCCAGGCCGTGGTCCTCGCGTACGAGGCCGGGCTCATCCGGGCCGGGGCCGGGGACTGACGCGCCCGTACACTGGGGCGGTACGTCCGGTACCCGAGGTGGACCGGAACGGAGATCAGGGACAAGGTGGGCCCCGTGTGTGAGCGCAGCGAACTCACCATCGACCGGCGCGCATGGGCGAACGCCCCTGCCGAGCGGAGCGAGGTGGGCGCGTGAGCACCTACGAAGGCGGCGACTTTTCCGAGTTCGCCCCGCTCGACGACGGTTTCGGCGACCCGCGCGACCCCGGCAACCGCCCGGCCCGGCTGACCGTCGGCGTGGTCGGCACCGGCCGGGTCGGCCCGGCCCTCGGCGCCGCCCTGCAGCTCGCCGGGCACACCGTGGTCGCCGCCTCCGGCGTCTCCGCCACCTCGCGCCGCCGCGCCGAATCGCTGCTGCCGGGCGTGCGGATCGTCACCCCGCCCCAGGTGCTCGCCGCCGCCGACCTCGTCCTGCTGACCGTCCCCGACGACGCCCTGGCCGACCTGGTCGCGGGCCTCGCCTCGACCGGCGCGGTCCGCCCCGGCCAGCTGGTCGTGCACACCTCCGGCGCGCACGGCGTCGGCATCCTGGAGCCCGCCACCCGGGCCGGGGCGCTGCCGCTCGCCCTGCACCCGGCGATGACCTTCACCGGCACCTCCGTCGACCTGGACCGGCTGGCCGGCTGCCCGTTCGGCGTGACGGCGCCCGCGGAGCTGCGGCCGGTCGCCGAGGCGCTGGTCGTGGAGATGGGCGGCGAGCCCGAGTGGGTGCCCGAGGAGGTCCGCCCGCTCTACCACACGGCCCTCGCGCACGGCGCGAACCACCTGGTCACGCTGGTCGCGCAGGCGATGGACCTGCTGCGCACGGCGGGCGTCGCCGAGCCCGGCCGGCTGCTCGGCCCGCTGCTGGGCGCGGCCCTGGACAACAGCCTGCGCTCCGGCGACGCGGCCCTCACCGGCCCCGTCGCCCGGGGCGACGCGGGCACCGTTCGGCGCCACCTGGCGCAGCTCAGTACGGTGTCCCCGGACATCCCGGCGGCCTACCGGGCGATGGCCCGCGCCACGGCGCAGCGGGCGCTCGCCAACGGGACGATCGACGAACCGTCGGCGGCGGCGCTGCTGGACGTACTGAACGAGGAGATTCCTGATGGCACGCGGTAAGCAGCCGAACAAGCCCCAGCGGACGCCGAAGGTCCACCGGGCCGTCGTCACCCGCACCGTGGACGACTTCGAGGCCGCGTTCTGGCCGGACGAGCGGCCGGTCGACAACGCCGTCGTGATGACCATGGGCGCCCTGCACCAGGGGCACGCCGCGCTGGTCCGGGCCGCCCGCAAGCAGGTCGGCCCGGAGGGCCGGGTCGCGGTGACGGTCTTCGTCAACCCGCTGCAGTTCGGCGCCGGCGAGGACCTGGAGCGCTACCCGCGCACCCTCGACGACGACGTGAAGCTGGCCGAGGAGAACGGCGCCGACGTCGTCTTCGCGCCCTCCGTCGACGAGGTCTACCCGAACGGCGAGCCGCAGGTGCGCCTGGCGGCCGGCCCGATGGGCGAGCGCTTCGAGGGCGCCACCCGCCCCGGCCACTTCGACGGGGTGCTCACCGTGGTCGCCAAGCTGCTGCACATCACCGACCCGGACTTCGCCTTCTTCGGCGAGAAGGACGCCCAGCAGCTGGCGGTCATCCAGCGCATGGTCGCCGACCTGGACTTCGACGTCGAGATCGTCGGCGTGCCGACCGTCCGCGAGGAGGACGGCCTGGCGCTGTCCTCGCGCAACCGCTACCTCTCGGAGGAGGAGCGCGAGCGCGCCCTCGTCCTCTCGAAGGCCCTGTTCGCGGGCCGCGACGTCGCCGCCCAGGGCCCGAAGGCCGTGCGCGAGGCCGCCGCGGCCGTCCTCGACGCCGCCGAAGGCGTCACCCTCGACTACCTCGCCCTGATCGACCCGCACGCCTTCACCGAGGCGGCGGACGACTTCCAGGGCGAGGCGGTGCTGGCCGTCGCCGCGAAGGTGGGCTCGACCCGCCTGATCGACAACGTCCACGTCATCTGCCGCTAGGCAGATGACCGGCAAGCACAGAATCGTTCGATAGAGCTCTTCCCACCCCAGGCATGCACTCACAGGAGGCGTGACCCGCAATGCTCCGCACCATGCTCAAGTCCAAGATCCACCGGGCCACCGTGACCCAGGCCGACCTGCACTACGTCGGCTCGGTCACGGTGGACGAGGACCTCCTCGACGCCGCCGACCTGCTCCCCGGCGAGCTGGTCCACATCGTCGACATCAACAACGGCGCCCGGCTGGAGACGTACACCATCGCCGGCCCGCGCGGCACCGGCGTGATCGGCATCAACGGCGCCGCCGCCCGCCTGGTCCACCCCGGCGACCTCGTCATACTCATCGCCTACGGGCAGATGGACACGGCCGAGGCCAAGGGCTACGAGCCGAAGATCGTCTTCGTGGACGAGCACAACCGGATCACCGGCCTCGGCGGCGACCCCGCGGACGCCCCGGAGGGCAGCGGCCTGCTGCGCGGCGACACGGCGTACCGTGGCGCCGACGGCGCGGCCACGACGGCCACGCGCTGAAGGAGCAACTGAGCCATGCCCGTTAAGCACCGCCTCACCGCCCCCGCCCCCGGCTGGACGTCCACCACCGATGTGGTCGTGGTCGGCTCGGGGGTGGCCGGTCTCACCGTCGCCCTCAACGTCCGCGAAGCCGGCCTGCGGGCCACGGTGGTCACCAAGGCGATGCTGGACGACGGCTCCACCCGCTGGGCCCAGGGCGGCATCGCCGCCGCCCTGGGCGAGGGGGACACCCCCGGGCAGCACCTCGACGACACCCTGGTGGCCGGCGCCGGGCTCTGCGACGAGGAGGCCGTGCGCACCCTCGTCACCGAGGGCCCGGACGCCGTCCGCCGGCTGATCGCCACCGGCGCCGCCTTCGACCGCGGCGAGGACGGCGAGATCCTGCTCACCCGCGAGGGCGGCCACCACCGCCGCCGGATCGCGCACGCCGGCGGGGACGCCACCGGCGCCGAGATATCGCGCGCGCTGGTCTCCGCCGTCCGCAGCACAGCGACACCAGCGGCCCTGGCCGCGGAGGGCATCGAGCTGATCGAGCACGCGCTCGTCCTCGACCTGCTCACCGACGCGAACGGGCACGCCGCCGGCCTGACCCTGCACGTCATGGGCGAGGGCCAGCGCGACGGCGTCGGCGCCATCCGGGCCCGCGCCGTGGTGCTGGCCACCGGCGGCATGGGCCAGGTCTTCTCGGCGACCACCAACCCGGCGGTCTCCACCGGCGACGGCGTGGCGCTCGCGCTGCGGGCCGGCGCCGCCGTCACCGACCTGGAGTTCGTCCAGTTCCACCCGACCGTGCTCTGGCTCGGCCCCGAGGCCGAGGGCCAGCAGCCGCTGGTCTCCGAGGCGGTCCGCGGCGAGGGCGCCCACCTGGTCGACGCCGACGGCGTCCGGTTCATGGTCGGGCAGCACGAGCTGGCCGAACTGGCCCCGCGCGACATCGTCGCCAAGGCGATCACCCGGCGCATGCAGGAGCAGGGCGCCGAGCACATGTACCTGGACGGGCGGCACTTCGGCGCCGCGATGTGGGAGCAGCGCTTCCCGACCATCCTCGCCTCGTGCCGCGCGCACGGCATCGACCCGGTCACCGAGCCGATCCCGGTCGCCCCGGCCGCGCACTACGCCTCCGGCGGCATCCGCACCGACCGGCACGGCCGCACCACCGTCCCCGGCCTGTACGCCTGCGGCGAGGTCGCCTGCACCGGGGTGCACGGCGCCAACCGGCTGGCGTCCAACTCGCTGCTGGAGGGCCTGGTCTTCGCCGAGCGGATCGCCGCCGACCTGGCCGGCCGGCACCGCGCCGACGACCTGCCCGAGCGCTCGGTGGACGTCGCCGCCGCGCGCGCCGCGCAGCCGGTGCCGCTGCCGCCGTCCGAGGCGCGGGCCGAGATCCAGCGGCTGATGTCGCGCGGCGCGGGCGTGCTGCGCTCGGCCGCGTCGATGGCCGACGCCGCGGCCGGCCTGGCCCTGCTCGCCGAGCAGGCCTACGCGCACGTCGCCGAGGAGAAGCCCGCCGACCCGCGGGTGGAGACCTGGGAGGCGGCCAACCTGCTGCTGGTCGCCACCGCCCTGGTCGCCGCCGCCGCGCAGCGGGAGGAGACCCGCGGCTGCCACTGGCGCGAGGACTTCCCCGAGCGGGACGACGCCCACTGGCGGCGCCACCTGATCACCCACCTGACCGCCTCCGGCGACCCCGTCAGCACCCCCGAGGAGCGTTGAGAACCATGTCCCACTCGCACGAGGAACTCCCCCTGGCCGACCAGGGCGGCTGCGGCGACGGCTGCGCCTGCGGGGACGGCGAGGGCTACGAGACCGGGCTCGACCCGCAGCTGGCCGAGCTGCTGGAGCAGGCCGGGCTGGACCCGATCGAGGTCGAGGACGTCGCCACCCTGGCGCTGGCCGAGGACCTGGCCGGCGGCGAGGACGTCACGTCGGTCGCCACCGTGCCCGCCGACGCCGTCGCCACCGCCGACTTCACCGCCCGCTCGGCCGGCGTGGTCGCGGGCCTGCGGATCGCCGAGGCCGTCGTCTCGCTGGTCTGCGAGGAGGAGTTCGAGGTCGAGCGGCACGTCGAGGACGGCGACCGGGTCGAGGCCGGCCAGGTGCTGCTGTCGATCCGCTCCCGCACCCGGGACCTGCTGACGGCCGAGCGCAGCGCGCTCAACCTGCTCTGCCACCTGTCCGGCATCGCCACCGCGACCCGCGCCTGGGCCGACGCCCTGGAGGGCACCGGCGCCGTCGTGCGGGACACCCGCAAGACCACCCCGGGCCTGCGCGCGATGGAGAAGTTCGCGGTCCGCTGCGGCGGCGGCGCCAACCACCGGATGGCGCTGTCCGACGCCGCGCTGGTGAAGGACAACCACGTCGTCGCGGCCGGCGGCGTGGCCGAGGCCTTCCGGGCCGTCCGGGCCGCCTACCCCGAGCTGCCGGTCGAGGTCGAGGTGGACACCCTGGAGCAGATCCCGCCGGTGCTGGAGGCCGGGGCGGACCTGATCCTGCTGGACAACTTCACCGTCGGGCAGCTCAAGGAGGCCGTCGCGCTGGTGGCCGGCCGGGCCCGGCTGGAGGCCTCCGGCGGTCTCACCCTGGCCACCGCGCGCGAGGTCGCCCAGACTGGTGTCGACTACCTGGCCGTGGGCGCGCTCACGCACTCCTCGCCGATCCTGGACATCGGCCTGGACCTGCGCGCCTGACCGTCAGGAGAAGACGCCAGGCCCGTCCCGACTCGCAGAAAGCGCCCCATGCTCCTCACCATCGACGTCGGCAACACCCAGACCACACTCGGCCTGTTCGACGGCGAGGACGTGGTGGAACACTGGCGGATCTCCACCGATCCGCGCCGCACGGCCGACGAACTGGCGGTGCTGCTGCAGGGGTTGATGGGCAGCCGCACCGCGGTCCGTGAGGCCTCGGTGGAGGGCCTGGCGATCTGCTCGTCCGTTCCCGCCGTGCTCCACGAGCTCCGCGAGGTGACGCGCCGTTACTACGGCGACGTCCCCGCGGTGATCGTGGAGCCCGGTGTGAAGACCGGCGTGCACGTCCTGATGGACAATCCGAAGGAGGTCGGCGCCGACCGGATCGTCAACGCGCTGGCCGCCAACCACCTGTACGGCGGGCCGTGCATCGTGGTCGACTTCGGCACCGCCACCACCTTCGACGCGGTCAACGCCCGCGGCGACTACGTGGGCGGTGCGATCGCCCCGGGCATCGAGATCTCGGTGGAGGCACTCGGTGTCCGCGGCGCCCAGCTGCGCAAGATCGAGCTGGCCCGGCCGCGCAACGTGATCGGCAAGAACACCGTCGAGGGCATGCAGTCCGGCATCCTCTACGGCTTCGCGGGCCAGGTCGACGGCCTGGTCGACCGGATGGCCAAGGAGCTCGCCAAGGACCCGGACGACGTCCAGGTGATCGCCACCGGCGGCCTCGCCCCGCTCGTCCTCGGCGAGGCCGGCAGCATCGACGTCCACGAGCCCTGGCTCACCCTCATCGGCCTGCGGCTCGTCTGGGAGCGCAACCGCCCGAGCTGACCGGGCCGTTCCGTCGGGCCGAACGTGGGGCATCGGCGCGACGTTACCGACAAATCGGATATTCCTCACGTAGTGTCAGCCCATGCCTACGCCACACGGATCGCGCGGCGGCATGGCCTTCAGCGCCGACGAAGTCCGCGTGCTGCGCCGCGCCCTCGCCCAAGCCCTGCACCCCGCCGTCCCCGTCCACTTCCCGGCCCTCGAACGGACGGCCTGCGCCGACCCGGGCGCCGAGCTGTGGGCCGAGGACGTCCAGGACGCGCTGCGTCTGACCGAGGCGATCGACGAGGCCGTCCAGGAGGGCGGCCGGCTGCGCGCCTTCCTGCTCGCCGACCTCGGGCGCTACCGGGCCGCGCTGCCCGGCAGCGCCAGCGGCTACCTGGAACGCCTGGAGGAGGCCGTGACCGACGGCTACTTGCCCGGCCCCGAGGACCTCACCGCGCTGCGCGGGCTCACCCGCCAGCCCTGCGGCCACCTGGAGCGCTCCCGCCGCTCCCGGCTGGCCGGGCGCTGCCACGCGCTCGCCGAGGCCGCCGTCCGCGAGCGGCTCGCCCGCGCCGTCGGCCAGCCGCGCCACCTGGTGGCCGTACCGAACCCCGCCGCACCACCGAGCAGTCTCCCCACCCCTGTTGGAGGACGGATCACGATGAGCAGCACCGACTCCCCCGCCGAGCGGCCCGCAGCCCCGCAGGACCCGCCCAGCCCGCACCGGATGCCCACGCCGGCGGAACTCTTCGGCCGCCGCCCCAAGCCGCCCGCCCGTCCGGCCCCGCCCGCGACGCCGGCGCCCGGCCCGGAGGACGTCGAACTCGCCACCGGCACCGGCTGAGCCGGACCGGACGGAGCGAAAGGGAGGCCGCGCCGAGCGGCCTCCCTTATCCATGTGTCGACTTTCCGGCAATTCCCCCACTGAATGACGGTCACATCTTCATAACCTTCACGCCGTACGGCGGGGCATTCGGTCCGGTCCTGCGCGCATTGATGCGGGATCGGCCCGGTTGACGGCCGGGGGGCCGTACCCAAAAGTCGCGGAGTCACACTCACTCGATCCGGGGGAATCACGTGAACCCGACTCGCACGCGCCGGGCACTCGGCGCGGGTGCGGCCACGCTCGTCGCGGCCCTGTCCGTCGGCACCGCGGCCGTTCCGGCCCACGCCGCCGACCACCAGCTCAAGGTATTCCCGGCGTCCGGCTCGCTGCAGATCCCGAGCCGGCCGGTCGCGCCGCCGCGGTCCGGCGAGAACGTCTTCCTGCACATCGGCCGCACCGGCACCGGCGCCGTCTCGGACGTCAAGCTCGCCCTCGACGTCTCCGGCCTCGACGGTCTGGCCACGCTCGAAGCCCCGGGCTGCACCACCGCCGGCAAGGTCATCACCTGCACCATCGGCCGGCTGGACCAGGACAACATCAACATCACCACCAACCTGTGGCTGAGCGCCGTCGCCGGCGCGAAGCCGGGCTCCAGCGGGACGGTCCACGCGACCCTCAGCGCGCCCGGTGCCGAGACCGGCACGGCGGACTTCCGGGTGGACGTCGGCACGGCCACGTTCCGCACCCACCAGCGCTCCCAGACGAAGGGCGCCAAGGTCGGCAGCAAGCTGCCCACCGACCTGGAGTTCGCCAACCACGGGGAGCTGCCCGCCAAGCGGGCGATCGTCCACGTCGACCTGTCGGCCGGCCTGACGGCGGACACCTGGCCGTCCAACTGCGAGTACGCGGTGGACAAGGGCCAGCCGTGGAACAACGACCCGCCGATGCCCGCCGTGCACGGCATCTGCACCATCGACGGCGAGATCGCCCCCGGCCAGGCGGTCAAGCTGAACGGCCTCGACATCACCGTGGGCCCGGACGCCTACTACACCGTCGCCGGCTACGACGTCTTCGCCGTTGCCGACGCGTACGGCACCGGCTGGCTGAACGACCTGCGCAAGCGGCTCGCCTTCAAGCCCGGGACGGGCGCGCCCGCCACCCTGACCAAGAGCGCGGGCGACGGGATCCCGGCCGGCAACGACACGAACGGCTACAGCACCGAGCAGGAGGTCCTGGCGGACAACTCCGCCGACTTCCAGGCGACCGGCGGCTGGGCCCCCGACACCTCCGGCGCGGCGGGCGTCCTCACCGCCGGGATGGGCAACAACGGCCCGGCCTCGATCTACGACCGCAGCGGCGGGGACGGCGCGCCCCACGTCACCGTGCAGCTCCCCGAGGGCGTCACGGTCACCGACCTGCCCAAGACCTGCCACGCGGACGACTACGTCCACGGCAAGAAGTCCGACCAGCCGCTGAACAAGTACGCCTGCGACGGGGTGGGCGCCGCGTTCATGCCGAACGGCGCGAGCGTCTCGCACAAGCTGGGCCTGAAGCTCCCCGCCGGCACCGGGGAACTGGTGGCCACCGTTTCGCTGCAGAACATGTCGAGCGACTACCAGGACGGCCACCCGACCGCCGTCATGGACTGGGACCGCAACCCGGCCAACGACCTCGTGAAGGTCACCCTGCGGCCCGGGGCACCCGCCAACGGCGGCACCGGTACGCCGGTGTCCGACACCACGCCGACGGCCGCTCCCGCGCCCGCCACGGGCGCCACCGGCACCGCGGGCGGGGCCGAGCTGGCCGACACCGGGAGCTCCGCCACCCTGCCGCTGGCCGGCGCGAGCGCGGCCGCCGTCGCCCTCGGCGCCGCCGCCCTGATCGGCTCGCGCCGCCTCCGGGCCCGCCGGAACGGCTGAGCCGTCCGCACCCCCGTGGGGAGGGCGCCCGACGTGCCCTCCCCACGGGGTTATCCCGTGGCGGAGCACGGTGTGTGGCTGGCTACCCTTGTGGGGTGAGCGATCAGAGTCTTATTCCCGCGACCGACGACCTTCCCGAGCAGATGCGCGTCCGGCGCGAGAAGCTCGACCGGCTCCGGGCCGCCGGTGTCGACCCGTACCCGGTCGGCTTCCCCCGCACCACCACCATCGCGGACCTGCGCGCCAAGCACCCGGACCTGGAGCCCGACACCGCGACCGGCGAGCGCGCCGGCGTCACCGGCCGGGTGATCCTCTCCCGCACCGGCGGCAAGCTCTGCTTCGCCACCCTGCGCGACGGCAGCGGCGACCTCCAGGTGATGTTCTCCCTGGACAAGCTCGGCCCGGAGCGGCTGGCGGCCTGGAAGGCGGACATCGACCTCGGCGACCAGGTCGGCGTCGAGGGCGAGGTGATCACCTCCAAGCGCGGCGAGCTGTCCGTCATGGTCGACCGCTGGGAGCTCACCGCCAAGTGCCTGCGCCCGCTGCCGGACAAGCACAAGGGCCTGACCGACCCGGAGGCCCGGGTCCGCCAGCGCTACGTCGACCTGATCGTGAACCCTGAGGCGCGCGAGATCCTGCACCTGCGCAGCAAGGTCGTCCGCTCGATCCGCCGCACCTACGAGGACCGCGGCTACATCGAGGTCGAGACCCCGATGCTGCAGCCGGTCCACGGCGGCGCCAACGCGCGCCCGTTCAAGACCCACATCAACGCGTACGACATCGACCTCTACATGCGCATCGCGCCCGAGCTGTACCTCAAGCGGCTCGTGGTCGGCGGCGCCGAGAAGGTCTTCGAGATCAACCGCAACTTCCGCAACGAGGGCGCGGACTCCACCCACAACCCGGAGTTCACCTCGCTGGAGTCGTACGAGGCCTACGGCGACTACGACACCCAGGCCGAGCTGATCCGCGAGACGATCGTCAACGCGGCCCGGGACGCGCTCGGCACCACCGTGATCAAGGGCCTGGACCCGCACGGCGTCGAGCACGAGATCGACCTGGCCGAGCCGTGGGAGGAGGTCAGCGTCTACCCGGGCATCTCCGCCCACCTCGGCGTCGAGGTCACCCCGGAGACCACCGTCGAGGAGCTGCGCAAGCTGGCCTTCGACCACGGCATCCCGTTCGAGAAGAGCTGGGGCCACGGCCAGATCGTGCTGGAGATGGTCGAGCGCCTGCTGGAGGAGAACGCCGTCCGGCCGACCTTCATCAAGGACTACCCGACCGAGGTCTCCCCGCTCACCCGCCAGCACCGCTCGATCGCGGGCGTGGCCGAGAAGTGGGACCTGGTCATCTTCGGAACCGAGATCGGCACCGCCTACTCCGAGCTCGTCGACCCGGTCGAGCAGCGCGCCCGCCTGACCGCGCAGTCCCTGCTCGCGGCCGGCGGCGACGTCGAGGCCATGCAGGTCGACGAGGACTTCCTGCGGGCCCTGGAGTACGCGATGCCGCCCACCGGCGGCCTCGGCCTCGGCGTGGACCGCCTGATCATGCTGCTGACCGGCAAGAACATCCGGGAGACCGTGCTCTTCCCGCTGGTGAAGCCGGAGCCGAAGGCTTCCGCCGCCGCGGCGGAGAAGACCGAGGAGGAGTGACCTGATGGACTACGTCAGCGCGATCGTCCCGCCGCTGGTCATGGCGATCGGCTTCGGCTTCCTGGTGCGGGCCATCGTCCGCAGCCAGGGCGGGGCCCAGAAGGCCAAGGAAGACCTCGACTGATCCGCGGGCGGCCGGCCCCGGCCCTCCCCCCCCCGGGCGGAGGCCAGCCGGCGGGGGCCGG